>CANKXC010000005.1 GCA_947487355.1 Comamonadaceae bacterium
ATAATTTTGAAGAGTCCTTGTAGAACCTTCGGTGCAGTGAAATATTGCTTGACCTCTTGTTCACTGAAGCTGTACCTGGCTTCTTTGAGCTTCTCACCAATATAGGGCCAGTCCCATGCTTGGGGATCATTCAAATTCAATTCTTTGGCAGCAAATTGGCGCATGTCTTCAAGGTCTTGAAGCGCAAAGGGTTTGGCCCTTTGTGCCAAGTCTCGTAGAAAGCCAATAACTTTGTTGGGCGAATCTGCCATTTTGGTGGCGACCGAAACTTCAGCGTAGTTTTGGTAGCCCAATAACTTGGCTTCTTCTTGTCGTAGTTGCAGTATCTCTTGAATATTCTTGCTATTGTCGAGTGTTGCAAATGCAATGTCACTTTGATCAGAAGCACGTGTGACATAAGCCTTGTATAGCTTTTGACGCAAATCACTGCGCTTTGCAAATTGCATGACTGGCAAATAACAAGGCATTTTCAAAGTGAGTTTGTAGCCTGCCTGACCTTCTTTTTCTGCGGCCTCTCGTGCAGTTGTTTTGACGTCATCAGGTACGCCTTCTAGTTCTTCTTCCGAAACGTAAAGTGAAAATTTGTCGGTTGCATCCAATGCGTTTTCGCTGAATTTTTGACTTAGCTCAGCCAAGCGTTCTTGTATCGCTGCATATCGCACCTTGGACTCGCCTTGCAATTCTGCGCCGCCTAAAACGAAATTGCGAAGGGCATTGCGAAGCGCTTGTTTTTGAGCAGTATCCAATGTGTTGACATTGACTTGTTTGTATTTGGCATAGAGCCTTTCATCTGCTCCCAAACGTGTCCAAAACTCAGTGACCGCAGGCAATGATTCGTTGTAGGCTGCGCGCAATTCTGGGCTGTCTGCCACGCTTTTGAGATGGCTAACTGCACCCCAAGCGGCACTGAGTCGCTCTGTGGCCACATCCAATGTTTTGGCAATGGCATGCCACTCCGCTGGAAAAGCAGGGGCAGTGACAGTTTCTAGGGCTTGTGACGCCAAATCTAACAACACATCAACAGCAGGCTTGACATGTTCAGGCTTGATCTGATCGAACAAGGGCAATCCACCTTGTTGCAACAGAGGGTTGAGATCGCTTTGAAGAGAGACAGTTTGTGACATGCTGAATGCTTGAATGAATAAAGTTAAGACGTTGAAAATCTTTAAATTAAAGACGTTCTGCTGCTTCTAAGGTGTTGACCAGCAGCATGGTGATGGTCATGGGGCCTACCCCTCCCGGAACGGGTGTGATGTAACTGGCAACTTTTTCCACGCCATCAAAATCTACATCGCCGCAGAGTTTGCCTTCGTCGTTGCGATTCATTCCCACATCAAGGACAACTGCGCCCGGCTTGACCATATCTGCCGTTAGAACATTGCGTTTTCCGACTGCAGCCACAATGACATCTGCTTGAAGTGTCATGGCTTTCAGGTCGGGTGTTGCACTGTGGCAGATGGTGACAGTTGCATTTTTTTGTAACAACATCATTGCCATGGGTTTGCCCACAATGTTGCTTCTGCCAATGACCACGGCGTGTTTGCCTTTGAGGTCGTAGCCAATGTTCTCTAGCATCTTCATACAGCCATAGGGGGTGCAAGGCCAAAAGCCTGGCATGCCTGTCATGAGTGCGCCGGCACTGGCGATGTGAAAGCCATCGACATCCTTGTGCGGTGAGATGGCCTCTATGACTTTTTGGGAATCAATGTGTTTGGGCAAGGGAAGTTGGACCAATATGCCATGAATGCTGGGATCTTGATTGAGTGACTCAATGCGATCTAAAAGTGCTTTCTCAGTCATGTCTTCTGCATATTTTTCTAACAGAGAGTGCAAGCCGCTGTCTTGACAGGCTTTGACTTTGTTTCGAACATAAACTTGGCTGGCGG
The DNA here is from genome assembly GCA_947487355.1 of Comamonadaceae bacterium. Classification (GTDB taxonomy): domain Bacteria; phylum Pseudomonadota; class Gammaproteobacteria; order Burkholderiales; family Burkholderiaceae_C; genus Limnohabitans_A. Next base: position 1,887 of record CANKXC010000005.1, read on the forward strand.
GATTTTCTCCAACCAATATGACCGCCAGTCCTGGTGTAATGCCCTTGGCTTTGAGTACCTGCGTTCGGCTCGTGACCTCCGCACGAAGTTTTTGAGAGAGGGCGTTTCCGTCGATTCTTTGTGCAGTCATTGTCAAACAATATTCAAGGGTTTTATCAAGTAAAAACGCCCGCGAGTTTGTGATTCACGGGCGTCTTTTGAGAGGCAATGCCTTCAGGCTTTGGGGGCGTTTTGTCCTAGCGCAATTTTGAGCAAGTCCGCCACTGTGTTTGCGTTTAGCTTTTCCATGATGTTGGCTCTGTGGGCCTCAACAGTTTTGATGCTAATGCCCAAGTCATCTGCAATCTGTTTGTTCAATCGACCAGCCACAATTCTTTCTAAGACCTGCGCTTCACGACCAGTAAGCTTGGACAGCAAGGCGTCACGATTTGCAGCGTTTTGATGGTCAGAGAAAGAGTCTCGCGCACTTTCCAGCATGCGTTCAACCAACCCTACTAGCTCATCTTCTTTAAAGGGTTTTTGGATGAAATCCATTGCACCTTTTTTCATCGTATTGACGGCCATCGGAACATCGCCGTGTCCAGTGATGAAAACGATGGGAAGGGGGGAACGACGCTCCACCAGTTTGTCTTGCAGTTCAAGTCCCGTCATGCCGCCCATGCGAATGTCCACAATTAAACAAGCTACTTCGCGAGGGTCATATCGGCTTAAAAACGATTCTGCAGAATCAAAACAACGGACTCGGTAATCTTTGCCCTCTAACAGCCACTGGAGTGAATCGCGCACCGCTTCATCGTCGTCTACGACGTAAACTGTGCCTTTTTTGGGTATCAAACTCATGAGGTTTTCCGCTTCATTGGTCAATCAAAGGTTGTTGGGGGCTGGAATCCAAAAGGAAAAACAACATCCAACCACATCGTCGGCATTGTAGATGTTCTCAGCCGTAATTCTGCCCTGATGTGACTCGACAATGGTCCGGCACAAATTCAGGCCGATACCCATGCCCTCTACTTTTGTCGAAAAGAAGGCTTCGTAGAGCCTGTCCATGACCTCTGGCGGGAGGCCTTTCCCAGTGTCTGTGACTGAAAAATGAACCGTATTGAGGTGATCCACGACTTTGGGAACAACCCTCAATTCAACATGTCTTTTGCCTACGGGCCGTTCAGCGTTATCAATAGATTCGGCCGCATTTTTCATCAAATTGATCAAAACTTGCTCAATTAAGATGGGATCAACTTCAATTTTAGGGAGTCTTGCAGCCACGTAATGGGACAAGCGAACATTTCTTCTTCGCAATTCAATTTCTGCTAATTCAACCGCTTCATCCACCATGTTGACAACATCTGATGCGGAACGGTTGGGCTCGCTTCTTTTGACAAAAGACCTAATGCGGTGAATGATTTGCCCAGCCCGCTGTGCTTGGTGAGAGGTCTTTTCCAATGCCCAGATAAGATCGGCTTCTTCTATTTGCTGTCCCTTGATTCGGGACAACATGCCGTTGCAATAATTTGTAATGGCGGTCAGGGGTTGGTTCAATTCGTGTGCAACGCTCGAGGCCATTTCACCCATGGTAATCAGCCTGCTGGCGTTTTGAGCCCGTTCAGCTTGTTGTGATGCCAGTTCTTCAGCTTGTCTTCTAGCAGTGATGTCCGTTGCAATCACCATCTGAGCGAGTCGACCATCAGCCCAGTGAATGTAGCGCGTTCTAATTTCTAACCATTTGTCTAAATGCGTCAGATAAATTTCAGCTCGTTCTGCGGGGGCGACTGTCAAACTCTCAGTTGGAAGACCGGCAAGGGCGTCGACATCGTCCATTTCATATTCAGTGTTTCGTATATCCAGCATGCCGGCTTTTTCTACCAAATTTAAATGACCTTCTGTGTCGTTGGCAAACCATTGTCGGTAGAGTTTGTTAGCAAACAGGAGTTCGGAGCTTCCCAGCGGCGCAACAGAAACAGAAGCATCAAGTGCTTCCAGCACAATGGTAAATCGTTCATATGAACTTGCCAGTTGATCACGAACTCGATTGGGCTCTGTGATGTCTGTCATGGAGGTCATCCATCCTGTTTGTTGTCCTATGGCATCGATCAGAGGTGAAACATACAAACGTGCATCAAAAATAGTCCCATTTTTGCGCTTTACGCGAACTTGAGAGCCTGCAGAAGTATTTTTACCGCTGAGCTCTTCTTCTAACCGAATCATCAACATGTCACGGTCTTCATCAGGCCAGTAAGGGAAGGGCGCAACTGCGTTGATCAATTCGCTTTCATCCCATCCAGTCATTTGACAAAACGCCAAATTCACATAGGTGATTCGGCCTTCCATGTCCAGCGCACGCATGCCCGTCAAAATAGAGTTTTCCATGGCGCGCCTGAAATTGGTTTCAGCCACCAATTCCTTTTGTGTTTGCTGCCTTTTGCGAGTGTGTCGCCAATTCCCAATCAGCATCCAAGAAGTCAAGATACTCAAAGAGCCAACCAACCAAAACAAGCCGCTGCCCACCAAATCTTGGGAGGTTCGCCATGCTTGCGCCCTCAAGATCAGTCCATTTCCGACTGGCGAAACGGGTACTTCATATTCATTGTTTTGACCACTGATGCCCGGCATGAAATTCCAAAAGTTGTTTCGTTTTGGAATGGATTGACCTGCAATTAAATTTCCATCGCTGTCGATTAAAGAGACGGCGTATTTGGCCAATATCTCTGAGGGAACGCCATAGCGAAGTAGGCTTTCCGCACTGTACTCCGCCATGATCACGCCATTGAAGCGCCCCTGTGAATTTGTCAATGGCGTGTGCAATTGGAGCACCATGTTTCTTGCGTAATTGTCTTGACCAATGCTGTTGCTGCCGATGGCAAAGATGCCATCGTCTTCTTGCGAGTAAACCGGTTGCATCAAGTCTCTTGCCAGACTGTAGTTGTTTTCCGATTCGCCCCACTTCAGGACATCACCGACGCGCCATTTCAAACTGACAACGATGCTTGGCGCTGTTTGACTTGCAATGATTTTTCTTTTCTCATCAATCCAAGCCAATGTTTGAACTTCTGGATTTTTGAGAACCATTGTTTCGGCTCTTCTGCCAAATTCTTTGGTGTCTACATCGTTATTAGAGATATCCCTTGCAAGGCGCATCACTTGCTCTTGACGTTCTAGCAGACGCAACCTTAATCTCTGTTGGCTGTATTCGACATCCCTTTTGACAGCTTCTAAATCTCTGTCAATTTCCTCGACCTTTAAATACCAAAATGAGAAAACGATGGCGCAGAAAAAAAGTACCACAGAGGCAATAGGCGCCAAGCTGGCAAATCGATCTTGTTTAACCGCACCTTGGCGTTTCCACCACCTACGCCACCAGGAAATAGGTTGTATTGTCTTGATGACTTGAGTGACATTTTGGGACTTCATTCCCTTAAGTTTAGGGTATTCCCCTTTTTAAATATTTCACAATGCAAAAAGATAAAGCACAATTTGAAATTAATTAAACTTTGTGAGAGAATTTCGAAAAAATAGATCAACCACGGCCTACAAAGGAGACAAACATGTCAGCCGTTCAGCCAAATCACGTCCTTTCAGACTTGGACGCTATTGAAACCCGTGAATGGATGGACGCCCTGTCCGCCGTGATTGAAAAAGAAGGTGGCGAGCGCGCGCACTTCTTGTTAGAACAGCTTCTTGAACATGCCCGAGAGAACAGCATTGACATGCCGTTTTCTGCAAACACGGGTTATGTCAACACCATCGAGCCTGACCAAGAAGCGCATTGCCCTGGCAATATTGAGATTGAAGAACGTCTCCGCGCTTACATGCGCTGGAACGCCATGGCCATGGTCGTTAAGGCCAACCGTCACAACCCTGCAGATGGTGGCGACTTGGGTGGACACATTGGTTCCTTTGCGTCCTTGGCGCACATGTTTGGCGCTGGATTCAATCACTTCTGGCATGCCGAAAGCGAAAACCACGGCGGCGATTGTTTGTACATTCAGGGTCACGTGTCTCCCGGCGTTTATGCCCGTGCCTATTTGGAAGGTCGTTTAACAGAAGAGCAGTTGCTCAACTTCCGTCAAGAGGTTGATGGCAAAGGCTTGTCTAGCTATCCCCACCCTAAGTTAATGCCTGAGTTCTGGCAGTTTCCAACAGTCTCAATGGGTCTCGGTCCATTGATGGCCATTTATCAAGCTCGATTTTTAAAGTACTTGCATGCACGCGGTATTGTAAATACCGAAAACCGCAAAGTTTGGGTGTTTTGTGGTGATGGCGAAATGGACGAAGTGGAATCCTTGGGCGCAATTGGTTTGGCTGCACGCGAAAAGCTAGACAACTTGATTTTTGTGGTCAATTGCAACTTGCAAAGGCTCGATGGCCCTGTTCGCGGTAACGGCAAAATTGTTCAAGAGCTGGAAGGTGAATTCCGGGGCTCTGGTTGGAACGTCATCAAGCTTTTGTGGGGCAGCGAGTGGGACAAACTGTTAGCCCGTGACAAAGACGGTGCGTTGCGCAAAATCATGATGGACACTTTGGATGGTGACTTCCAAGCCTTCAAAGCCAACGATGGCGCTTACGTTCGCAAGCATTTCTTTGGACGCGATCCAAGGACACTTGAGATGGTCGCTCACATGAGCGATGACGAAATTTGGTCTTTGAAACGCGGTGGCCATGACCCCCAAAAGGTTTATGCGGCTTACCACACAGCCGTCAATACCAAAGATCAACCTACAGTGCTCTTGATCAAAACTGTCAAAGGTTTTGGCATGGGTAAAGCGGGTGAAGGCAAAAATAACGTTCACCAAACTAAGAAACTGACGGATGAAGACATCCGCTACATGCGCGATCGTTTCAATATCCCCGTCCCAGACAGCGAGTTGGCCAAAGTCCCTTTTTATAAGCCAGCAGACGATACACCTGAGATGAAGTATCTGCACGAGCGTCGCAAAGCCTTAGGCGGATATTTGCCACACCGCCGAACCAAGGCCGATGAGGTCTTTACGGTCCCATCCTTGGATGTATTCAAATCCGTGATGGAACCCACAGCAGAAGGCCGCGAGATTTCGACAACTCAAGCTTATGTCCGCTTCCTCACGCAACTGTTGCGCGATCAAGCCTTGGGACCGCGCGTGGTGCCCATTTTGGTGGACGAAGCACGAACCTTTGGTATGGAAGGTTTGTTTCGTCAAGTTGGAATTTACAACCCTGCTGGTCAGCAGTACACACCGGTTGATAAAGACCAAGTGATGTACTACAAGGAAGACAAAGCCGGTCAAATTTTGCAAGAGGGCATTAACGAAGCAGGCGGCATGTCTAGCTGGATTGCTGCGGCAACCAGCTACTCCACCAGCAATCGCATCATGGTGCCTTTCTATGTTTATTACTCGATGTTTGGCTTCCAGCGCATTGGCGATTTAGCTTGGGCAGCTGGTGACATGCAAGCGCGCGGCTTTTTGTTGGGCGGAACTTCAGGTCGCACCACACTGAATGGCGAAGGATTACAGCACGAAGACGGTCACAGCCATATCTTGGCTGGCACCATTCCAAACTGCATCAGCTACGACCCCACCTTTGCACACGAAGTGGGCGTGATCTTGCACCATGGTCTAAAACGCATGGTAGAAAAACAAGACAACGTTTTCTACTACCTCACCTTGTTGAATGAAAACTATGCCATGCCTGGCCTGACTGCAGGTACGGAAGAGCAAATTATCAAGGGCATGTACTTGTGCAAGGCTGGTGGAAAGAACAAGACCCGCGTTCAATTGATGGGCTCTGGCACCATCTTGCGTGAGTCCTTGGCGGCACAAGAGTTGCTGGCCAAAGACTGGGGCATTGCCGCTGATGTTTGGAGCTGCCCAAGCTTCAATGAATTGACGCGTGATGGTCAAGACGCAGAGCGTTTCAATATGTTGCACCCGTTGGAAACACCGCGTGTGCCGTTTGTTGCGCAGCAGTTGGCCAAACATGACGGACCTGTCATTGCGTCCACTGACTACATGAAAAACTATGCAGAACAAATTCGTTCTTTCATTCCCAAAGGTCGTACTTTCAAAGTACTCGGCACCGATGGTTTTGGCCGCAGCGATTTCCGCAGCAAATTGCGTGAGCACTTTGAAATCAATCGCCATTACATTGTTGTGGCCGCACTCAAAGGCTTAAGCGAAGAGGGCGCAGTGCCAGTTGCCAAAGTTGCAGAAGCTTTGAAGCAATATGGCATCAAGACCGACAAGGTCAATCCTTTGTACGCTTGATCAACAGATTTGGAGACACACATGGCATTGGTAGAAGTCAAAGTTCCAGACATCGGTGATTTCAATGAAGTTGCAGTCATTGAGCTTTTGGTCAAGGTGGGTGACACCGTCAAGGCCGAGCAGTCATTGATTACCGTCGAGTCTGATAAAGCCTCAATGGAAATTCCATCCTCAACTGCTGGCGTCGTCAAAGAACTGCGCGTGAAGTTAGGGGACAAGGTAAAACAAGGCTCGGTGGTGTTGATGGTGGAGGCAGCCGGGGACGTCGCTGCACCTGCAAGCGCCCCTGCAGTAGTCTCAGCACCCGCTGCTGCGCAAGCTGTCGCTTTACCCGCAGCAGCATCTTCAGCTGTGGCATCTGTGGCTACAGGACCCGTTGAAGTTCACGTACCAGACATTGGTGATTTCAAAGACGTTGCGGTGATTGAAATTTTTGTCAAACCCGGTGACGCCATTAGGATGGAGCAGTCGCTTATCACTGTCGAGTCAGACAAAGCGGCCATGGAAATTCCATCCTCGGCAGCGGGTGTCCTGAAAGAGCTGAAAGTCAAGATTGGCGACAAGATCAACATTGGCGACTTGCTGGCCATTTTGGAAGGTAGCGTTGCTGCGCTTGCACTAGTTGCACCATCTGTTGCCATTGCTGCACCAGTAGTTTCTTCTTTGCCAGCAACGTCTCCGGCATCTGCGCTTGCACAAGTTGCATTGGCTGCACCAGCACACAATCCTGGCTCACCCACTTTGGGTTTGCCGCATGCTTCGCCCTCTGTTCGTAAATTTGCGCGCGAGCTGGGTGTTCCTTTAGAGGAAGTCAAAGGCAATGGACCTAAAGGTCGAATTTCGCAAGACGACGTTCAGGCTTTCACAAAATCGGTCATGGCGGGCGCCACTCAAACCAAGGCACAAGCGGCCAAAGCACCTGCGGGTGGCGATGGTGCGGCACTGGGCTTGATCCCTTGGCCCAAGGTTGACTTCGCCAAGTTCGGTCCCATTGAGCGCAAAGAAATGGGTCGCATCAAAAAGATCAGTGGCGCCAACTTGTTGCGTAACGCCATCATGATTCCTGCGGTTACCAATCACGACGATGCTGACATTACGGAATTGGAAGCCTTTCGCGTTTCGACCAACAAAGAAAATGAAAAGTCTGGCATTAAAGTGACCATGTTGGCCTTCCTGATCAAGGCTTGCGTGGCAGCACTGAAAAAATACCCAGAGTTCAATAGCTCTTTAGATGGCGATGCTTTGGTTTACAAAAACTACTGGCACATTGGCTTTGCAGCCGACACGCCCAATGGTTTGATGGTGCCTGTTATACGAGATGCCGATAAAAAAGGCATTTTGCAAATTAGCCAAGAAATGGGTGAGTTGGCCAAGAAAGCCCGTGATGGCAAGTTGAGCCCTGCAGAGATGACAGGCGCAACTTTCACCATTTCCAGTTTGGGTGGCATTGGCGGCAAATACTTTACGCCCATCATCAATGCACCCGAAGTGGCCATTTTGGGTGTTTGCAAAAGCACCTACGAACCCGTTTGGGATGGCAAACAATTCGTTCCACGATTGATGCTGCCTTTGTCTTTGACATGGGATCACCGAGTCATTGATGGTGCCGCAGCTGCGCGCTTCAATGCCTATTTGGGTCAAATCCTTGGCGACTTCCGCCGTGTTCTTCTTTAAGAGGCTGAACCATGGCATTGATTGATATCAAAGTACCAGACATTGGCGATTTCGATGAAGTCGCGGTCATTGAATTGCTGGTCAAACCTGGCGATGTTGTGAAGGCTGAGCAAAGTTTGATTACTGTGGAGTCTGATAAAGCCTCCATGGAAATTCCATGCGCTCAAGCTGGCGTTGTCAAAGAGCTTAAAGTGAAGCTTGGCGACAAAGTCAAACAGGGCAGTGTTGTGCTGGTATTGGAAGGCGAGTCGTCTGCACCATCCGTTAACCCTGCGCCCGCTTCCGCACCACAAGCGGCCAGTGCAACTGCTAGCCCACCAGCCGCAACTGCGTCATCTACGCCTGCGGTAGTCAACACGGCAAACGCATCGACTTACAGCGGTTCGGTTGATCTTGAGTGCGATTTGCTGGTGCTGGGTGCTGGCCCTGGCGGTTACTCCGCGGCCTTTCGTGCCGCCGATTTAGGCCTCAAGGTTGTCATCGTTGAGCGCTATGCCACTTTGGGTGGTGTTTGTTTGAACGTCGGATGCATTCCATCCAAAGCTTTGTTGCATGTGGCTGCCGTGATGGATGAAGTCAGTCACATGGCTGACCTTGGCGTTGATTTTGGTGCGCCCAAAGTTGACATTGCCAAACTGCGAACACACAAAGAAAAGGTCATTGGCAAACTGACTGGCGGTTTGGCTGCCATGGCCAAGATGCGCAAAGTAACGACAGTCCGAGGCGTGGGCGAATTTGTCAGTGCCAACCATGTGGTGGTTGAAGAAACCATTGGTACAGGCCAAGAAAAAACTGGCGCTAAAAAAATTGTAGCTTTCAAGAACTGCATCATTGCTGCGGGTAGTCAAGCCGTTCGTTTGCCTTTCATGCCGAAAGACCCGCGAGTCGTTGACAGCACTGGTGCATTGGCTTTGAAAGAAGTCCCTAAGCGCATGCTCATTTTGGGCGGTGGCATTATTGGCCTAGAAATGGGCACCGTTTACAGCACTTTGGGCGCACGCCTAGACGTGGTGGAAATGATGGACGGTTTGATGCAAGGCGCTGACCGTGATTTGGTCAAAGTTTGGCAAAAAATGAACGCACATCGTTTTGACAACATCATGCTCAAAACCAAAACTGTGGGTGCAAAGGCTACCGAAGCTGGCATAGAGGTGACTTTTGAAGCCGCAGAGGAGGGCGTCGCAGCACCTGCACCTCAAGTCTATGACATGGTCTTACAAGCTGTGGGCAGAACGCCCAATGGCAAAAAAATTGCAGCCGACAAAGCCGGTGTCAGTGTGACCGACCGCGGTTTCATTCCAGTCGACATTCAAATGCGCACCAATGTTCCGCACATCTTCGCCATTGGCGACATTGTGGGTCAACCCATGTTGGCGCACAAGGCGGTCCATGAAGCGCATGTGGCAGCTGAAGTGATTGCCGGTGAAATTCAAGGAAACAAAGAGCTGGCAGCCAGTGCGTTCAATGCACGCGTCATTCCAAGTGTGGCTTACACCGACCCCGAAGTGGCTTGGGTTGGACTCACAGAAGACCAAGCCAAGGCACAGGGCATCAAAGTCAAGAAAGGCTTGTTTCCTTGGACAGCTTCTGGCCGAGCCATTGCCAATGGCCGTGATGAGGGTGTGACCAAGTTATTGTTTGATGATTCACCCGAGGCCCATGGTCACGGCAAAATCTTAGGCGGCGGTATGGTGGGTACTCATGCGGGCGACATGATTGGTGAGATTGCACTGGCCATTGAGATGGGTGCAGATGCTGTGGACATTGGTAAAACAATTCACCCACACCCCACCTTGGGTGAGAGCATTGGCATGGCCGCAGAAGTGGCGCACGGTAGTTGCACAGACCTGCCACCCTCTAAGAAATAAGCTTCAGGGCTTAAAGACAAGAAACCGCCTTAGGGCGGTTTTTTTATGAAGATGGATGAACTAAAGCTCAGTAGCAATCAGTTTGTTGTTGGTTCAGCATGTAACTTATCAGACTGGACGCGCCTTGCGCCATTGAATCTTTTCTGCCAATAGGCTTCTCGCATGTCATCCACCCGAACTGACTTGCCGGGTCTGGGCGCATGGATAAACTTGCCATCACCGATGTAAATGCCAACATGGCTAAAAGTACGTTTCATGGTGTTAAAAAACACCAAGTCGCCTGGTTTTAGATCGCTGCGATTAATTTCTTCAGTGACTTTGGCTTGCTCCTCGGCCCTGCGCGGTAGCACTAAGCCTACCGACTTTTCAAACATATGACGAACAAAACCGCTGCAATCAAAACCTTTTTCTTCTGAGGTGCCGCCGCGCTTGTACGGGACGCCCAACAGCCCCATGGCTTGAATGACAAGTTCTGAAGCGCGCCCACCAAAGGTATTGCGGGCAGATTGGAGTGGTCCACCCAATTGGTTGCTGATTTGCTGAGACAGTTGATCGGTGATTTGTGTCACCAAACCCCGCTCTTTGATCATGCGTTCAAGCTCATCCTCCGCGGGAGCCGCCAAGGCTGCCGTAGTTAGAAAGAGCAGTGCACATAGAATCAATCGCATAAGCTGGCAGTTTAATGCCATCTCCTCAGGTGTCACAAGTTAATCAATCAAGTGACTCTGAGGGAAAATGTTTAACACTTATTTCCAAGGCCCCAATATGCTGCTTGAAGTTGAATCGTCCCAACTGGTTTTAGTGGATTACCAATTGAAGTTATTGCCCGCCATGAAAGATGGCGCTTCAGTTTGGAAACGCGCTGAAATTTTGGCAAGAACCGCTCAATTGTTGAAGGTTCCTGTTTGGGCAACCGAACAAAATCCATCTGGTTTGGGCGAGACATCCCCTGAGATTCGTCAGCATTGCCAGAAAATATTGGCCAAAATGGCCTTCAGTGCGGTGGAGGAGGGCTTAGGTGAATGGTTAAGCCCCACAGCACCCGCTGTTCCAAAAGGCAATGCGCGTAGCTTGCCTCGTCATTTGCAAAAGCCTCCAGAGCCTGAAAATGGCCCTTCAGTTGTCATTGCAGGCTGTGAAGCCCATGTTTGCCTGATGCAAACTGCCCTTGACTTACTTGAGGATGAGTTTGAAGTATGGGTTGTTACAGATGCTTGCGCCTCCAGAACTGATCGTGATCGGGATGCCGCTTTTGATCGTTTGGCGGGCGCTGGTGCAGAGCTATTGACCACTGAAATGGTTCTCTTTGAATGGTTGCGTTCGGCTGAGAATCCTGACTTCAAACAAGTTCAAACTTGGATTAAAGACTTGGTTTAAGTTGAATGAGTGACCCGAATTCAGTGTCCAAAGTCAGTTTGCCGCAAGTCCATCATGAATAATTATGAATTCAGAAGATGGTGCAAAATGGACAGTGTGTTGACACCGTTCAAGACCTCATTGAACCGAGCATTGAAATTGATATCCTTACATCAGCGATAGGAGAAACCATGGGCCACTATGCAGATTTTCACCAACGTTCCATCCAGGATCGTGATGCGTTTTGGGCCGAGCAGGCCAAACAAATTGAGTGGCACAAAGAGCCAACAGAAATTTGTGACTACAGCAATCCACCCTTTGCCAAATGGTTCAAGGGTGGTGAGACCAACTTGTGTCATAACGCCTTAGACAGGCACTTGCAAGACCGTGGTGAACAGGCTGCCTTGATTTTTGTCTCCACTGAAACTGATCAAGAAGTCACTTACACCTACCGTCAACTGCATGCCGAAGTTCAACGCATGGCTGCGACTTTTTTGTCACTGGGTGTCAAAAAAGGTGACCGCGTCTTGATTTACATGCCCATGATTGCAGAGGCATCTTTTGCCATGTTGGCTTGTGCGCGCATTGGTGCCATTCATTCAGTGGTGTTTGGTGGCTTTGCATCGGGTTCTTTGGCATCGCGCATAGAAGATGCCAGTCCCAAATTGATTGTGAGTGCAGATGCGGGTTCACGCGGCGGCAAAGTGGTTGAATACAAGCCCTTGCTAGATGAGGCCATTCGTTTGTCTGCCCACAAACCAGACTCGGTTTTGCTGGTTGACCGTGGATTGGCCAAAATGGCCATGACGGAAGGCCGTGATTTGTTGTGGTCCAACTTGCGTTCTCAACACATGAACGATGAGGTGCCATGTGAATGGGTCGACGCAACACACCCCAGCTACACCCTGTACACCTCTGGTACAACGGGCAAACCAAAAGGGGTGCAACGCGACACCGGTGGCTACACAGTGGCATTGGCTTCCAGCATTCCCAATATTTTCTGCGGTCAACCTGGCGAAACTTTCTTTTGCACCAGCGACATTGGATGGGTTGTTGGCCACAGTTACATTATCTATGGCCCCCTCATTGGCGGCATGGCCACCATCATGTACGAAGGACTGCCCACACGTCCTGATGGCGGCATCTGGTGGAGCTTGGTTGAGAAATACAAAGTGACCGTCATGTTCAGCGCACCCACGGCCATTCGTGTCTTGAAAAAACAAGATCCCGCATTGCTCACCAAATACGATTTGTCTAGCCTGAAAGCATTGTTCTTGGCGGGCGAACCTTTGGACGAACCCACAGCCAAATGGATTTCTGAAGGCTTGGGCAAACCCATCATCGACAACTACTGGCAAACCGAAACCGGATGGCCCATTTTGACGGTTTGCAATGGCATCGAAAAAACACCTAGCAAGTTTGGTTCGCCTGGCAAGGCTGTTTATGGTTATGACGTCAAACTGCTGGACGATCAAACCGGTGAAGAACTGATTGAGCCCCATCAAAAAGGTGTTGTGGCCATTGAAGGCCCCTTGCCACCAGGTTGTTTGCAGACCGTTTGGGGCGATGACGATCGATTTGTCAAAACCTACTGGACCACAGTGCCAGGCAAGATGGTGTACTCAACTTTTGACTGGGGCATAAAAGATGAAGATGGTTACTTCTTCATTTTGGGCCGAACCGATGATGTGATCAATGTGGCGGGGCACCGTTTAGGCACTCGTGAAATTGAAGAAAGTATTTCAGGGCATGCCGCTGTAGCTGAAGTTGCGGTGGTTGGTGTAGCCGACAACCTTAAAGGTCAAGTTGCCATGGCATTTGCCGTGCTCAAAGATGGCGATTTGCTCAACGATGCTCAGGCGTTGCTCAAGCTAGAAGGCGAAATCATGAAGGTGGTCGACAACTCCCTCGGTGCTGTTGCCAGACCCGCCCGTGTTCGATTTGTGTCTGTGCTTCCCAAAACAAGAAGTGGCAAGTTGTTGCGCCGTGCCATTCAAGCTGTGTGCGAAGGGCGCGATCCTGGCGACCTCACGACCATGGACGATCCTTCAGCATTGCTGCAAATCTCCGATTTGGTAAAGGCTTAAAGAGCTTGTGAAAAACCAATGACTCAGGGATGACTGACAGATGACTGACGGGGAGGATGCAAATTCTCCCCGTTTTGTCTTAAATAGCTATCGCATCACAAGAATCAGTGTGATAATCCGACGGTTACTAAGGCCCTTCCCATGCCACAGTCGCATCCGCCAACCGGTTCAGCCGTGTCGCGGAAGGTAATTCAACCAACTAATGTTCCCTGAAGGGGAACGAAGGTCAGCGAAAAATGAGTGAGACAAAGTCCGTCTACGATGCCTATCAAGGCAACACCTATCTCTTCGGAGGCAATGCGCCTTATGTCGAGGAAATGTACGAGAACTACCTGGCCAATCCAGGCAGCGTTCCCGACAGCTGGCGCGAATACTTCGATGCCTTGCAACACGTTCCAGCAGTCGATGGCTCTTCCGCCAAAGATGTTCCCCATTTGCCCGTCATTAATGCTTTCGCCCAACGCGCAAAACAAGGTGGCACCAAAGTTGTCATGGCCAGTGCCGATGCCGAAATGGGTCGTAAACGTACAGCAGCACAACAGCTAATTGCCGCTTACCGCAATGTGGGTCAAAGATGGGCAGACCTTGATCCCTTGAAGCGCACAGAGCGCCCCAACATTCCAGATCTTGATCCCGCTTTTTACGGCTTCACAGATTCAGATCAAGAAACAGTGTTCGACACCAGCAACACTTTCTTTGGCAAGAACTCAATGCCTTTGCGCGAACTGATGAATGCATTGCGTGAAACCTATTGCGGTACGTTGGGCGCCGAATTCATGTACACCACCGAACAAGCTGAAAAGCGTTGGTGGCAACAAAAGTTGGAAAGCATTCGCAGCAAACCCAACTTCAATGTCAATCAGAAAAAACACATTCTCGACCGTTTGACAGCAGCCGAAGGGTTGGAGCGTTTCCTTCACACCAAATATGTCGGTCAAAAACGTTTCTCATTAGAAGGTGGTGAAACCTTTATTGCTGCCATGGATGAACTCATTCAGTCCGCAGGTGAACAAGGCGTTCAAGAAATCGTGATTGGAATGGCGCACCGTGGGCGTTTGAACGTCTTGGTCAACTCTATGGGGAAATTGCCCAAAGACCTGTTCGCTGAATTTGATCACACAGCCCCTGAGGACTTGCCTTCAGGCGATGTGAAGTATCACCAAGGTTTCAGCTCTGATATCAGCACACGTGGCGGTCCGGTTCACTTGTCATTGGCCTTCAATCCATCGCACTTGGAAATTGTGAACCCTGTTGTTGAAGGTTCTGTCCGTGCGCGCATGGACCGTCGCGCCGACCCACAGGGCAAACAAGTTTTGCCCGTATTGGTGCACGGCGATGCCGCTTTTGCAGGTCAAGGCGTGAACCAAGAAACCTTGGCACTTGCCCAAACCCGTGGGTACTCCACTGGTGGCACCGTGCACATCATCATCAACAACCAAATTGGTTTCACCACGTCAGACCCCCGCGATATGCGTTCTACCGTGTATTGCACTGACATTGTGAAGATGGTTGAGGCGCCAGTTTTGCACGTCAATGCTGACGATCCAGAAACCGTGGTGTTGGCCACGCAAATTGCGCTCGAATACCGCATGACATTCAAAAAAGATGTGGTGCTTGACATTATTTGCTTCCGCAAACTAGGCCACAATGAGCAAGACACGCCCAGCCTGACACAGCCTTTGATGTACAAGAAAATTGCGTCACATCCTGGCACACGAAAGCTTTACGCCGATCGACTCGCTGCACAAGGTTTGGGTGAAACATTGGGTGACGACATGGTCAAAGCTTGCCGTGCAGCACTAGATGCCGGTAAGCATACTGAAGATGAAGTTGTCTTGACCAATTTCAAAACACAGTTCTCTGTTGACTGGGCACCTTTCCTCAATCAAAAGTGGACAGACGCTGGTGCCACCGCCATTCCAATGGCTGAGTGGAAGCGCATTGCCGAGAAAATTACCACCATGCCAAGCACAGTCACACCTCATCAGCTGGTGAAGAATGTGTATGACAACCGCGCCGCCATGGGACGTGGCGATATTCCTGTTGATTGGGGCATGGGCGAGCACATGGCCTTCGCATCATTGGTGGCCAGCGGTTACCCCGTGCGTTTGTCGGGTGAAGATTGCGGCCGTGGCACCTTCACGCACCGCCACGCAGTGATTCACGATCAAAACCGTGAGAAGTGGGACACAGGCACTTATGTGCCATTGCAAAACGTCACAGAAAACCAAGCCCCCTTCGTTGTGATCGACTCGATCTTGTCAGAAGAGGCAGTGCTTGGTTTCGAATACGGTTACGCATCCAACGACCCCAACACCTTGGTTATTTGGGAAGCGCAGTTTGGCGACTTTGCCAACGGTGCGCAAGTGGTCATAGACCAGTTCATTGCCTCTGGTGAAGTGAAGTGGGGCCGTGTGAATGGCTTGACGCTTATGTTGCCACATGGTTATGAAGGTCAAGGTCCTGAGCACAGCTCGGCTCGATTGGAGCGATTCATGCAGTTGGCTGCAGATACCAACATGCAAATTGTTCAACCCACAACAGCCAGCCAAATTTTCCACGTGTTGCGCCGTCAAATGGTTCGCAATTTGCGTAAGCCTTTGATCATCTTCACACCGAAGTCTTTGCTGCGCAACAAAGATGCAACTTCGCCTGTGTCTGAGTTCACCAAAGGTGGCTTCCAAACGGTCATTCCTGAAAACAAAGCACTCAAGGCCGACAAGGTTAAACGTGTTTTGGTTTGCTCAGGCAAGGTCTACTATGACTTGGTCAAGAAGCGTGAAGAATTGGGTGCAGATGACACAGCTATTTTGCGCGTCGAGCAGTTGTACCCATTCCCTCATAAAGCGTTTGCTGCTGAGTTGAAAAAGTACCCCAACGCCACTGAGTTGGTCTGGACGCAAGACGAGCCACAAAACCAAGGTGCATGGTTCTTTGTCCAGCATTACATCCACGAAAACATGTCAGAAGGTCAGCGCTTGGGTTACTCCGGCCGTGCTGCTTCCGCCTCACCTGCTGTGGGTTACTCACACCTCCACCAAGAGCAACAAAAAGCCTTGGTTGACGGCGCATTCGGCAAGATCAAAGGCTTTGTGTTGACCAAATAAGGTCCGGCGCAAACATCAATTGAACCTATTTAGAAAGAATTGAAATGGCTATCGTAGAAGTTAAAGTTCCTCAGCTGTCTGAGTCTGTAGCGGAAGCAACCATGTTGCAATGGAAAAAGAAAGTGGGCGACAGTATTGCTGCCGACGAAATCTTGATCGAAATTGAAACAGACAAAGTGGTGTTGGAAGTCCCTGCGCCTTCAGCAGGTGTGTTGTCTGAAATTTTGGTGGGCGATGGCGGCACAGTGGCTGCCGAGCAGTTGATTGCTCACATTGACACCGATGGCAAAGTTGCAGCCGCTGCGCCTGCTGCTGCCCACGTGGCCGCCGCCAGTGCTCCATCTGCACCATCTGCATCTTCGGCGCCTCAAAGCAACAGCATGGCTGGCGTGGCCATGCCAGCTGCTGCCAAACTGATGGCTGACAACAACCTGGCTGCTGGCTCAGTCGCCGGTTCTGGCAAAGATGGCCGCGTCACCAAAGGTGATGTGCTGTCTGCAGTAGCCGGTGGTGCTAAGCCCGTTGCACAAGTGTCAATTCCTACTGGCGTTCCCACAACATCATTGCCACAAGTGGCGGCACCTGCAGTCAATTTGGGTGAGCGTCCAGAACAGCGCGTCCCCATGACACGACTGCGTGCACGTGTGGCCGAGCGCTTGTTGCAATCGCAATCGACCAATGCCATCCTGACTACGTTCAACGAAATTAACATGGCGCCTGTCATGGACATGCGCAAGCGCTTCCAAGACAAGTTCGAAAAAGAACATGGCATCAAGTTGGGCTTTATGAGCTTCTTCGTTAAGGCTGCTGTTCATGCCTTGAAAAAATACCCCGTTTTGAATGCATCTGTTGATGGCAATGACATCGTGTACCACGGTTACTTCGACATTGGTATCGCTGTCGGATCACCCCGCGGTTTGGTTGTGCCAATTTTGCGCAATGCCGACCAAATGAGCTTTGCCGACATTGAAAAGAAAATTTCTGAGTTTGGCGCCAAAGCCAAAGACGGTAAATTGGGCATTGAAGACATGACAGGCGGAACGTTCTCCATTTCCAATGGCGGTACCTTCGGCTCCATGATGTCGACACCTATCATCAACCCTCCTCAGTCAGCCATCTTGGGCGTACACGCTACCAAAGATCGCGCCATGGTTGAAAACGGTCAAGTGGTCATTCGACCCATGAACTACTTTGCCATGTCTTACGACCATCGCATCATTGATGGCCGCGAAGCTGTCTTGGGCTTGGTCGCCATGAAAGAAGCGCTGGAAGATCCATCACGCTTGTTGTTTGACATCTAAGACTGGAACCTAGCATGAGCAAACAATTTGATGTGGTCGTCATTGGTGGCGGCCCCGGTGGTTACATCGCTGCCATTCGTGCAGCCCAACTGGGATTCCAGGTGGCATGCGTCGATGAATGGAAAAACGCTGCAGGGGGGCCAGCCCCTGGCGGTACTTGCACCAACGTGGGTTGCATTCCGTCCAAAGCCTTGTTGCAATCTTCAGAGCACTTCGATCAAGCCAACCATCACTTTGCCGACCATGGCATTGAGATGAAAGGCGTCAGCATGGACATTGCCAAGATGATTGCCCGCAAAGACACCGTTGTGAAGCAAAACAACGATGGCATCTTGTACTTGCTCAAAAAGAACAAGGTGTCTTTTTTCCACGGTCGTGCTGCTTTTAGCAAAGCTGTTGAAGGTGGCTATGAAGTCACCGTGACAGGTACAGCCAACGAAGTATTGGTTGGTAAAAATATCATTGTGGCTACGGGCTCCAATGCACGTGCTTTGCCAGGTACACCTTTCGATGAAATCAACGTGTTGTCAAATGATGGCGCTTTGAAAGTCGGCACTGTGCCTAAAAAACTGGTGCTCATTGGTTCCGGCGTCATCGGTTTGGAAATGGGTTCTGTCTGGCGCCGTCTGGGTTCCGAAGTCACCATCCTGGAAGGTTTGCCAACTTTCTTGGGTGCGGTCGACGAGCAGATCGCCAAAGAAGCCAAGAAAGCTTTCGACAAGCAAGGTTTGAAAATTGAACTCGGTGTCAAAGTCGGGGAAATTCAAAATGGCAAAAAAGGCGTCAAAGTGGCCTACACCAATGCCAAAGGTGAAGCCCAAACCATTGATGCAGACAAATTGATTGTCTCCATTGGCCGGGTCCCCAACACCATTGGTTTAAACGCAGAAGCTGTGGGCCTCCAATTGGATGAGCGCGGCGCCATTGTGGTCGATGCCGATTGCAAAACCAATTTGCCAGGCGTTTGGGCGGTGGGCGATGTGGTTCGTGGCCCTATGCTTGCCCACAAAGCGGAGGAAGAGGGCGTTGCGGTCGCCGAGCGCATTGCCGGTCAGCACGGACACGTCAACTTCAACACCATTCCTTGGGTCATTTACACCAGCCCTGAAATAGCATGGGTGGGTCGTACTGAGCAACAGCTCAAGGCCGACGGCGTAGCTTACAAGGCAGGTACATTTCCATTCTTGGCCAACGGTCGTGCTCGCGCCTTGGGCGACACCACGGGCATGGTGAAGTTTTTGGCGGACGCCAAGACCGACGAAATCCTAGGCGTTCACATCGTTGGCCCCATGGCCAGCGAATTGATCGCTGAGGCTGTCGTCGCCATGGAGTTCCGTGCCAGTGCAGAAGACATTGCCCGCATCTGTCATGCTCATCCATCCTTGAGTGAAGCCACCAAAGAAGCTGCCTTGGCAGTGGACAAACGAACCCTGAACTTCTAAGTTTTTGAAGTCTCGTTAAACTATCAAGCCCGGGCTAGCCCCGGGTTTTCTCATTTCAAAGAACCTTAAAGCACTTGCACATGTCCGTTCGCATAGCCTATGACCAAGAACTTCTCAACAGAGGCTATCAGGCTGACCCTGCCCAACTGCGCGCGGTTGAAGCTCTAGAACGATGCGCCCAAGAATGGGCGGCCTATCAGGAAAGCATTAGAAGTCCATTTCGATTTTTGAAGAAGAAACCCGAATTGCCTCGAGGCGTTTACATGTTCGGTGGCGTAGGCCGTGGCAAGAGTTTTTTGATGGATTGTTTTTTCAATGCAGTGCCTGTCAAAGACAAAACTCGCCTGCATTTCCATGAGTTCATGCGAGAAGTACATCGTGAATTGGCCTTGATGCAGGGCACGGTCAATCCACTGGATGAATTGGGTCGTCGTATGGCCAAACGTTATCAACTCATTTGTTTTGATGAGTTTCATGTGGCTGACATTACCGACGCCATGATTTTGCATCGTTTATTGGTGTCCTTATTTGAAAACGGTGTCAGCTTTGTCACCACCTCCAATTTCAAGCCAGACAATTTATATCCCGACGGTTTGCACCGTGATCGACTTTTGCCGGCCATTGCCTTGTTGAATCAGCGAATGGAAGTACTCAATGTTGACAATGGCACCGACTACCGACGCCGTACTTTAGAAATGGTCAAGCTGTACCATTGTCCCTTGGGTGAATCAGCAGACACTGCCATGGCGGAAGCCTTTGGTCAATTGGTGAGTGGGCCAGATGAAAATTCCATACTGCACATTGAAGCACGTGAAATTCAATCAAGACGCCGAGCCGGTGGTGTCGTTTGGTTTGATTTCAGGACCTTGTGCGGCGGTCCAAGGTCGCAAAATGACTATCTTGAAATTGCAACTCAATTTCACACCGTACTTTTGAGCAATGTACCCATGATGCCGTCTCGCATGGCATCAGAAGCAAGACGATTTACCTGGTTGATTGATGTTCTGTATGACAGGCGTGTTAAATTGATACTTTCAGCAGAGGTTCAGCCTGAGGCCCTTTACACAGAAGGCCCCCTTGCGCATGAATTTCCCAGAACCATTTCCCGATTGCACGAAATGCAGTCTTCCGAATTTTTGGCACTAGAACATCGAACGGTTGACACCCAACTCACATGAAGTTGCTTTCCAAACCATTGGCAATATTGACGGGGCTTGCGATGTTTGCAAGCGTTCAGGTCTTTGCTTCTGAAAAATCTGCACCACTGATACTTAATAAAATTGCAGAAGAAACAGCAGCATTGAATGAATCAAAAAACCTTGTCTTGCAAGCCTACCAATTAGAGGTCAAATCTTGTTGGCAACTTTTTGCTGTGAATGATTGTTTGGCAAAAGCGAAGCGAGAAAAGTACATAAGCCTTGCTCCCATTGAAAAGCGCGAGATTGAACTTAATGCCAAACGTAGAGAAATCAAAGAAGCAGACCGATTGCTCAGATTGAATGACAAGTCATCGAATCTTCATAGTCCTTCCAACGCAAACAACGCAAGCAAGGCGACACCTTGAATAGTTTGTCGCTATCAGTTCAGTCCATCTTCACCTTGGATGGTTTATTGGCTCAGGCAACGCCTCACTTCAAACCCCGCTCAGGTCAAACAGAGATGGCTCTCGCAGTTTCAGAAACCATTTCTAGTGGTGGAGAATTGGTGGTTGAGGCAGGTACCGGGGTTGGTAAAACGTATGCTTATTTGGTACCTGTACTTTTAAGTGGCCATCGCGCTTTGGTTTCAACCGCAACCAAAGCGCTTCAAGATCAACTTTTTTCTCGCGATGTCCCCAAGTTGGTCGAAGTTTTAAAGTTGCCTATTCGGGTTGCTTTATTGAAAGGTCGGGGCAGCTATCTTTGTACGCAGCGCTTGTCTCAAGCTCGGCAAAGCGGTGATGCCTCGCTCAGAATTCATGCCCATGCATTGAGCAAAATTGAAACGTGGTCACATTCCACCCGAACGGGTGATCTTTCTGAATTGTCAGGACTCGACGATCGATCGCCCGTCATCCCCTTGGTGACCAGTACACGGGACAATTGTTTGGGCTCTCCGTGTCCTCATTTCAAATCGTGTCATGTCAATTTGGCCCGCAAGGAAGCCATGGCTGCCGATGTGGTTGTCATCAATCACCATTTGTTTTTTGCTGACCTCAATGTTCGAGAAACAGGCATGGCCGAATTGTTGCCCTCTGTTCAAACCGTTGTTTTTGATGAGGCGCATCAACTCAATGAAATTGGCATCAATTTCTTAGGTCGGCACGTCAGTACCAGTCAATTGTTAGAGCTCACACGTGATATTTTGGGTGCAGGTATTCAATTTGCCAGGGGCTTGGTGGACTGGACGCTCATTTGCAATGTCATGGAAAAAGCAACACGCGATTTGCGATTAACTGCACAACACGCACGTCCTGGTTCTCGATTGCGATGGGCAGAGCCAATTCCGGACGACATTGAAACTGCCAGTTGGCTAACCGCCATGGCGCAGTTGCAAGTCGCTTTAAATGCAGCGCATTCAGCTTTAGACACTGTGAGCGAAATGGCGCCCGATTTTGTTCGGTTGCATGAACGTGTCAGCATGCAGTTGGCTTCAATTGATCATTTTCAGGAAGCGTGTTTGGATGGATCAGTTCGGTGGCTGGAAGTTGGAACGCAATTGCGTTTGGTTGAATCACCACTTGATATTTCTAAAGCGGTTCAGACCTTGATGTTGAATCGATTACCTGAAGAAATTCAGACCCACTCGGCGCCAGAAAATTCAGTGCCAGGAAGTCAGGCCACTTCAAGCAAATCTTGGATTTTTACGTCAGCCACTTTAGGTGAAGATGATCACATGAAATGGTTTACAGAACCATGTGGGCTCTCTCATGCGCGCAAGCTTCGAGTGGCCAGTCCATTTGACTATGCAAGCATGGCGGCTATCTATGTGCCCAAAGGAATGCCAAAGCCAAACGACTTTTCACACACGAGATCAGTCGCTTCGTGGGTTGAAAAATACGCCCGTCAATTAGGGGGCCGCACCCTGGTCCTCACGACCACTTTGAATGCCATGCGCAATATTGGCGAAGCACTTACTGCAGCCTTAGCCCAAACGGGTGAGTTGGAAGTTCTAGTTCAAGGTCAAGGTCCTAAGCGAAGGCTGATGGAGCGTTTTCGGGAAGGCGCTCAGCTAGGCGGCATGGGTTGTGTATTGGTTGCATCCGCTTCTTTTTGGGAAGGCTTTGATGTGCCCGGTGATGCATTGCAATTGGTCGTCATTGATAAATTGCCTTTCCCACCACCCAACGATCCTTTGGTTGAGGCGCGCTCACAAAGACTTGAATGTATGGGTAAGAGTTCTTTCTCAGACTACAGTTTGCCGGAAGCAGCTGTGGCGCTTAAGCAAGGTGCTGGACGTTTAATTCGGAGTGAAACAGACCAAGGCTTGTTGGTCGTCTGCGATCCCCGATTAACAGGGATGTCTTACGGAAAACGTTTGATGTCTTGTCTTCCGCCCATGCGACGGATTGACAATGAATCGGAATTTGAGTTGGCTGTACAACAACTTACCAAAACTTCCACCACGAACCAGACTTCTTAACTTCTGGTTTAGGTGAATCGGGAAAGTTTTTATCCAACACACGTTGCGCATCGGCCTTCAGTTCTTTGATGCCCATCGCGTCATAAGACTTGACCATGATCTCTAAGGCTTCTTTGGTAGCGGGTACACCTGGAAAGTCTGTAATTGCAACTTGGGCGCGGTTAATGGCGGCCACGTACGCGCCCTTACTCAAATAATATCGTGCAACATGAACCTCGTAAGAAGCCAAGGAATTGACGATGTAGGTCATGCGTTGCAGTGAGTCGGGGGTGTACTTAGATTCAGGGAATCGTTGGGTCAATTCTTTGAAAGATTCGAAGGAATCCTTGGCAGCTTTTTGGTCGCGTTCGGAGAGGTCTTGTTTGGTAATGAATGAGAAAAGACCCAAGTTGTCATTGAAGTTAACCAGACCCTTTAGGTAGAGCGCATAGTCAATGGCGGGACTTGCCGGGTGGAGTTTTAAAAAACGATCTAAAGTACCGATGGCTTGTACTTTTTCGCCTGATCGATACTGTGCATAAGCTTTTTCAATTTGAGCTTGTTGCGCCAATGGGGTTCCTGCGGCACGGCCTTCCAGTTTGTCAAACAACATGGCCGCTCTGTCCCAGGCACCCGCACTGGATTCATCGCGGGCTTCACTGTATATTTTCTCTGGCGTCCAAACGGCTGTGGGGTCGATGGTCGAACCAGCGCAACCCGACAAGAGTGGAACCGATAAGCTAACAAACGTAAGCGCAAGCACCGATAATCTGATGTTCAACATCTGGCAACCTTGGAAATAAACCAAATTGATTATATCGAGCCACATTGATCAGGACGAGTCTGAGGACCCACAAGAGGAAAGTTTCTTTGAATCCGTCGCAACCGAGGCATCGGTCGAAATACGCTCTCTATTGGTTCAAACAGCTTTTCATGGTCAACGCTTAGACAAAATGCTGGCAGCTTCTGTGCCGGAGTTTTCGCGCAGTTACTTGCAGCAACTTCTTGAAGATGGCGCGGTAACTCGACTTGGCTTGACCTGTACAAAGTCTTCCACCAAGGTCAAGGCTGGAGAATCCTGGACCATCGAACTTCGAGCGACGCCTCAATCTCAAGCTTTCAAGCCTGAAAACATAGCCCTCAATGTGGTCTTTGAAGACGAATTTCTCAGAATTATCGACAAACCCCCTGGTATGGTCGTTCATCCTGCTCCTGGTAATTGGTCTGGCACCCTGATGAATGGCCTTTTGGGCTTAGATTCAGCCTTGATGGATTTGCCCAGGGCAGGCATTGTTCACAGGCTGGACAAAGACACCAGTGGTCTGATGGTGGTCGCCCGAACACGACAAGCCATGGACGCCTTGGTCAAGCAAATAGCGGCCAGGGAAGTCAAACGACAATATCTGGCCATTAGCGACAAGCCGTGGACTGGGCCCAAACAAAAGTCGATAGACCTCCCCATTGGGCGAGACCCCGCCAACCGACTGAGGATGGCGGCTGTTGATTTAAGTAAGAATTCAGGCAAATTGGCGCTCACCCATTTTCACGTCCTAGATCAAAATAGCCATGGCAGTCTAGTGCGTTGCATTTTGGAGACGGGCAGAACACACCAGATTCGTGTTCACATGGCAGCCCTCAAAATGCCCCTTTTGAGTGATCACCTCTATGGCGGATCTTTAAGCGCTGTGTTGCCCCGTCAAGGATTACACGCTGAACAGCTGGCTTTTGCCCATCCCATCACCTTAAAACCCATGGCTTTCAAATCAAGTTTGCCTTTAGACTTTCAAGAATTGCTAGAGGCTTGGTCCCTCAGTTACAATGAAAAAACCTGATCCTCAGGCTCATTGCTTGCATGAAAATGCGACTTGAATCCAAAAATGCGATGCACCCCTGGACTATGTCCTGACTTGGTTTACTTCAAGCTTGGATTGCATCTCTATTCGCGCCATTGGCGTATTTATCCCGGAAGATTGACACCATGAATACGGCGCAGGCCAAGCGTGTCCTTGAAACAGCATTGCTTTGCTCAACTCAACCCGTCACCTTGCGTGACTTGCGAGTTTTGTTCGACGATGCCTTAGGCGCTGACACCCTTAAAGTTCTCCTTGAAGAGCTTCAATTAGACTGGTCCGAACGAGGCCTTGAATTGGTCTCTGTGGCCACGGGTTGGCGTTTTCAGAGCCGCCCAGAATTGCGACTTTATTTGGACAAACTGAATCCAGAAAAACCACCCAAATACACGCGGGCCGTCATGGAGACCTTGGCCATCATTGCGTATCGTCAACCTGTTACACGGGGCGACATGGAAGACATTCGCGGCGTCACCATCAATACTCAAATATTGAAGCAGTTAGAAGATCGTGGTTGGGTTGAAGTGATTGGACACAGGGAGTCGGTAGGGCGCCCTGGTTTGTACGCCACCACACGTCATTTTTTAGATGATTTGGGACTTGCCTCACTGGATCAATTGCCTCTTTTACCTTCGGTTGACAGCCAAGCCAACGCTTTGTCCAGTTTGAACATGCCCGAAGAAGATTCAACCCAAGCTTCATTGTCGTTGGAACAGGCCATTGAAGAGGTGGATTCCCCAACTGCACAACAAATAGGTCCCCTCCATGAATGAGCCGTCAGAATTGCCAGAGCAAACTGAATCTGAGCACAAAGAGCTATTGACATCACCTGATGCCAATGACGTGTTCAAACCCATTGGCATCGAAGATGTCGTATCGGGTCAGTTTGATCAAGCAGCAGAGGGCGTTATTTCTCCCCTCATGACCAAACGCGTATTGGCTCCGCAGGCAGAGTCTCCAAAATTGCATAAGGTGTTGGCGCAAGCTGGCCTAGGGTCCAGACTAGAAATGGAACAACTCATTTTGGAAGGCAGAATTTCTGTCAACAATGAGCCCGCACACATCGGTCAGCGTATTCAATTTGGTGACCAAGTCAAAGTCAATGGACGTCCATTGCGGGTTCGAATTGATCCACCGCCACCCAGGGTCATCGCCTATCACAAACCTGCCGGTGAAATCGTCACCCACGATGATCCCAAGAATAGACCGACTGTTTTTCGAAAACTGCCGAGGCTCCAGCAAGGAAAGTGGCAGTCTGTCGGTCGTTTGGACTTAAATACCGAAGGCCTGCTGTTGTTCACCAATTCTGGTGAATTGGCCAATCGCTTAATGCATCCACGCTTTGGCTTGGAGCGTGAATATGCCGTACGCGTATTGGGCGCGCTAAGCAATGAAGAAAAACAAAAGCTCATCGATGGTGTCATGTTGGAAGACGGCATGGCGCAATTTGGATCCATCGAAAACGGCGGCGGCGAGGGTTCAAATTGCTGGTATCGCGTCACCATATCTGAGGGACGTAATCGCGAAGTTCGGCGAATGATGGAAGCTGTTGGTCATGCGGTTAGTCGTTTGATTCGTATTCGCTATGGCGCCATGGTGTTGCCGCATGGTTTAAGGCGAAGCACCTTCATGGAGCTAGACGATGCTGACATTCGCGCTTTAACTCATGCCGCCAACAAAGCTGATGCTTCAAAATCTAGCGATACTGATTCAACGGGCGATGCGGTACGCCCCCAAGAACGCAGATCAAACAACCCAAGAAACCGTGCATTTGGTGCAAAAAAATCAGGACAAGGTCGTTCTGGGCAGGGTCAAAACAGCGCCCGCCGAGACAATTCGCAGCCAGATCCTATGAAAACTTCTTTGGGCTATATTGGCGCTGATAGCTTCAGCCGGCAACGCAAAGCGCAGGGGCCGGGCGGTCGTTCAGGCGGCCCAAGGCGAAG
>CANKXC010000006.1 GCA_947487355.1 Comamonadaceae bacterium
TCAACGCGCTCTTGAATGCATAAATATTGTTCACCACCTGGATCTCTTTGCAGCCAGGTTAATGACAATGATTTGCCGCTGGCTTTGGCAATGGCTTCGACCAAATCAAATTCAGCATCAAACTCGGTGGGGCCTTTTAGCAAGTTGTAGTCACTCACCATTTGGACGACCCCATGCGACAGGCCTTGAAAGGCTTTCGCCAAGCCTGTGAGTTCGGTGTGGCTGGCCTCGGCCGCTGGTGTTTCTTTGCCTTCAGATGTTCGGTGGTTGTCGCTGCGACCCGTGCTAAAGCCCACAGCGCCCGCTTGAAGCGCTTCTCGAAGGAGTGCGCGCATTTGTTCAATGTCTTGCGCTGTAGCTGCCTCTTGCGCCAACGCACGCTCTTTCATGACATACATGCGCAGTGGGTCGTGCGGCACTTGAACCAAAAAATCTAGGCTGTGGGGTTTAGCGGCCAATGCGTCCATGTACTGCGGAAAGCTTTCCCAGTCCCAGACAATGCCTTCGTGCAATGCAGCACCAGGGATGTCTTCTACGCCTTCCATGAGTTTGACCAAATCATCTTCTGCGCCAGGACGCTTTGGTGCAAAACCTACACCGCAATTGCCCATCACAACGGTGGTCACGCCGTGATAGATGCTAGGGGTGAAGCATTCATCCCATGTGACTTGACCATCGTAGTGCGTGTGCAAATCGACAAAGCCAGGTGTGATCCAAAGGCCTGTGCCGTCGATGGTTTCTTTGGCGGGTTCGTTGATTTGACCAATGTGGGTGATGCGGCCACCTTGAATTCCAAGGTCTGCGATGAAAGGTTTTTGACCTGTGCCGTCAACAAGCGTGCCGTTTTTAATTAAGCAATCGAGCATCTTTTATTCTCCACACATATGCCAAAGACATGCCACTCACAATGTGCCAAATACCCCATAGGCTGGCCAAGGTCACCATGCCGATGTCACTGTTAAATTGAACCGCAATGATGCCGAGAGCCAAGCCGGAATTTTGCATGCCACCTTCAATCATGACTGCACGGCGATCGCGCTCGCTAATGCCCATCAGCTGGCTGGTCAGCCAGCCAAAAAACAAACCGCTGGCGTTGTGCAAAACCACCAGCAGCAAAGTTGGGAGTAAACCCAAAGTGAGCAACTGACGCTCTTTGATGAGACCCGCTACGATGAACAGCAGCAGCGCAATCAAAGAAAAATTGCCCAAGGGTTTTCGAATGCGCTCGGTTAACGCAGGCATGCGATGCGAAGCCAACAAGCCTAGGCTGAGGGGTACGCCCAGCAGCAAAAACAAGCTGATCCAAATGCCTGAAGCGTCGATGGAGAGCTCTTTGAGCCAAGAGGCAGTTTCTGGATTGGCAGCCATCATCCAACTGAAGTTGAAGGGCGTTGCAAACAGGGCAATGATGCTGGCCACAGCTGAAATACTGACAGAAAGCGCTGTGTTGCCGCGCCCCATGTGGGTCACTACATTGCTGAGGCTACCGCCCGGACAGGCGGCTACCAAAATCATGGCGGCTTCTACATTTGGGGGCAGGTCTAGCCACAGTGTTGCAGCCCAGGTGGCCACCGGAAGCAAGATGAACTGAGGAATGAGTCCGCAAATAACAGCCTTTGGAGCTTGGGCAACACGTTTGAAGTCATCAAGGCGCAGCTCGAGCGCTACTGAAAACACCATGGTTGCCAAGACCAAACTCAGGACGATCTGAGATGAATTCATGTTCAAGACCTTCTTGCAAGGGGCAAATTCAAGAGCAAGTTTTGGGGTTTGATTTTTAAAAGATTTTGCGGATCCATGGCCATGGCCAGGTACACCGGTTTGCCGCTGACGTCTTGGCGCATGTCGCTGGCGTTGTCAAAGTTCAGAATAAACAAACACAGCATGCGTCTTTGTCGGTCTTCGTCAATGCTTTGCCCGTTGTACAAATCATTCAGCATGCTGCTGGCTTGGGCATCTAGACCGACATGCCAGACCCAATGGGCGTCTTCAATTTCTCGGGCTGTTGCAATGCGGACGCTAGCGCTAGTGAAATGAACAATCCAACGTTCAAGCACCCGACAAAACGCATCAATGAGGGGCTGGCCCAAGTTAAGGCAAGCCACCATGTCAAAGCGCTCGCTGCGTTCCCAATAGTTGTCTTCGTTGCTGTCTTGGATGACATCCAAATCGACACTGCGAAGTGGAATGCCGCCTTGCTTGAGCAATTCACCGATGCTGCCGAAGCCGCTTTCTAAGGCATGGCGTTCGACGGTTTCGTTGTCTGCGGCCATGACCGAGGCGTCTTCTAAGACAGAAATTTTTTGGGTTCTGAACAGCAACTCTGCAGCACGTGCCTCTAGGGGGGCGCAGTCGTAGCCCAAAATGTGTTGCACCAACACTTGGGTGATTTGATTCACCAAGATGGGCGGTACATCGACGCCTTGTCCTTCAAACAAAGACCAATAACTGGCTTCTAAGGTGGGCTTAGCCAAGATGCGATTTCGAAATCGCAGCCAAACAGCCATGTTGTCAGCCGCATCACGGTCTACCACCAGGGCCAAGTCGGCAGCTTCAAGATCAAGGCGCGGATTTTCCAACAGGCGTTCGTGAATGCGAATTTCCTGCTGGCAAGAGCTTTCTATGGGCGCTAATTCGGGGCGCAGAAGCAATACGCGAAGAAAATCGTCGGTGACAATGAGGTGGCCTCGAGGATCTTTCTTTAGTTGTAAATATCCCGCTTGAGGCCAAAGATTTTGCGCAGAATCACTCATCAGTAATTACATTCAAATCTCAAACAGGCTTCTTGCCACGGGGAATGATGGCTGTGGTTTTTTGAACTGGACGCTCAGTGTCTACAGCAATTGTTTTAGGAGGCGATGTGTCCTTTTTGGGTTTCTTGGACTCTTTGTTTGACTTTTGTTGACCTTTGGCCATAGGGACACCTTGAGGTAGTTAAGCGCCCAGTTTACGCGAGGCACAATCAATGCCCTAGTCGCAAGGGCTTCAGAAGTTAAAAATTCAGGGTTTGTCATGACAAATTTCCATATTTCACCCGAAGAGATTGAGCTCACCGCCATCAGATCGCAAGGGCCAGGCGGTCAAAATGTGAACAAAGTGGCCAGTGCCATTCAACTGCGTTTTGACATTCACGCTTCGAGTTTGCCCGTCGAAATAAAGGAGCGGCTTTTGAGCTTGCGCGATCACCGCATTACCCAAAGTGGTTGGGTCGTGATCAAATCACAAGAGCACCGTAGCCAAGACATGAACCGGATGGCGGCAATGTTGCGTTTGCACGATTTGTTGGCCTTGGCAGCTGTGGTTCAAAAGAAGCGCAAAGCCACCCGTCCCACGCACAGTTCACAGTTAAAGCGAGTGGAGAGCAAAGTGAAGCGAGGTCAAACCAAGGCCTTGCGTAGCAAGGCCCAATGGGATTGACTTACCCAAGTTGCACATCCACCCAGTTCAAGGCTTTTGGAAGGACATCGGGGCCATCTGCTTGCAACACGCTTCGCTCGGTCATGCTTCTTAACCAGGTGAGTTGCCGTTTGGCCAATTGACGGGTTGCAAATACGCCGCGATCACGAAGCTCTGCCATTGGCAGCGTGCCATCCAGTGCTTCCCAAGCTTGACGATAACCCACACACCGCATGGACGGTAAATCAATGCACAAGTCACCACGCGCTCGCAATTTTCTGACTTCCTCCAAGAATCCATGCTGCAGCATGTCGTCAAAGCGCTGTTCAATTCGCGTGTGCAACCAAGCACGGTTGTCTGGTTCTAGGCTGAGCATAGGCACATTCTGGAAATTGAGAGAACCCACCTGATCTGATGAATCAGAGCCTTCACTCAAGGCCTTCATGGTGTGAGGCGCATCCATATTTTTCTGAAAACTCGACATGGGTTTGCCAGAGATTCTAAAAACCTCGAGTGCACGAGAAATGCGTTGACTGTCTGCGGGCGCCAGACGTGCTGCTGTTAGCGGGTCTATTTGAAGAAGCTTTGCATGCATGGCAGGCCAACCCAGTGCCTCAGCTTCTGCCTGAATGTCTGCCCTGATGCTTGGGTTGGCGGAGGGC
This sequence comes from Comamonadaceae bacterium, assembly GCA_947487355.1. Classification (GTDB taxonomy): domain Bacteria; phylum Pseudomonadota; class Gammaproteobacteria; order Burkholderiales; family Burkholderiaceae_C; genus Limnohabitans_A. The sequence continues at coordinate 4,059 of CANKXC010000006.1, forward strand.
ATGTCGTTCAAACCTTCAAACAAAGCTTTGAAGTACATCATGGTGCCACCTACCAACAAGGGCACTTTGCCCCGCGCAGTGATGTCATTCACACAAGCCAATGCGTCTCTTGCAAACTCAGCCGCACTGTAGGCGGTCAATGGATCGCGAATATCAATCAGGTGGTGCTTGACTGCTGCCAATTCTGCAGGCGTGGGTTTGGCCGTGCCGATGTCCATGCCTTTGTAAACCAAAGCAGAGTCAACACTGATGATTTCTGCGCCACCCCGATTTTGGAGGTGTGTGGCAATGGCCAAAGCCAAACCAGTTTTGCCGCTGGCGGTGGGGCCGGCAATGGCGAGTGCGCGCGGTTTCATGGGTTTGGCACAGCTGAAACAGAGGGCGACAATTCGGGGGCTTTGCCACTTTGAACCAAGGGAATTTTGCGCACTGCAAAACTGCCAATCAAAGCCAAGCAAGCTGACCACAACATCATGCCGTGGGCCATGGCCAAGAGTGGGTCGGTCATGTGGGTGCCAATCCAGGTGCCCATGCCAAAAGCCACCAGCATCATGGTAAATCCATTCAATGCAGATGCAGTACCTGCCATTTCTGGAAAAGGTGCAACGCAGCCACTTTGGCCGCAGGGTTGATGCACACCATGCGCCAGCAAATAAAGGTTGACTGGCGCCATGACCGCCCAAGCGCCAAACCAAGATTGTCCAGGCCCAACGTAGGCCACAAGCATCAAAAGTAAGCCAGCAGTTAAGCTGACAAAGCCTGCTGTTAACACACAAGTTTGGACACTGATGCGCAGCAACAACCAGCGACATGTGAAGGTGCCAATGATGTATGACGCCGACATTGAAATCATCAACAGGCCATAGACCGTTTGACTTAAGCCCATGCTTTGGGTGAACACAAAGGACGAGGTGGCTAAGAAGGTAAAAAGCCCCGCAAATGAGACAGTTGATAAAGCGCTGTATGCCTGAAAAGTTCGGTTGCGAAAGATGTGTTTCGCAGAAGTCCACAAGGACTTGAACTGCAGCGCTTGAGGGTTGCGTTTTAACAAGCTCTCGTCAAAGTAAAAGTAAATGAGAGTACCTGTCACGAGGGCAAATAAAAACAAGCTGCTGAGGGCCCAACGCCATCCCAGCTGTTCTGTCAAAAAGCCACCCACCGGCACACACGTACAGGCAATCAAACCGAGGCCAGAGAGGGCTTGCGACATGACCTTGGCCCCTTCAACAGGTTCGTACAAATCTCTGATAATGGCCCTAGCTGCCATGACGCATGCGCCCATGGCAATACCTTGGAAAGTGCGGGCTGCAATCAGCGTTTCTATGCCAGGCGCAAGCGCGCAGGCAATGGCAGAGATTGCATACACTGCAATACCGCCCAACAAAACGGGTCGACGACCCCATTTGTCTGACAAAGGGCCCCAAAATAACTGTGAAAAACCGAAAGCCAAAAGCATGGCTGTGAGGGTCAGTTGTGCTTGCACCATGCTGGCCCCAAAGCCTTGCGTCAAGATGGGCAGGGCGGGCAAATACAAGTCGGTGGTAATGGGCTGCAAGCCCAGCAAAAGGGCCAGTAGCAGCACGGTCATCCCTTGACTGCGTGGGCTCGTTTGTGCCTTCTCAGACATCAACGGCCACGCAAAAACAAAGCGTCCAATTCACGCATGCTGACCTGACGCCATGTGGGGCGTCCGTGGTTGCACTGATCGGAGCGCTCGGTGGCTTCCATTTGGCGTAAGAGGGCGTTCATTTCATCCAATGTGAGTTTGCGATTGGCGCGCACAGCGCCATGGCAAGCCATGGTGGCCAAAATTTCATTTTGAGCCCGTTGTACAACAGTGGCAGCATCGTGTTGGGCCAACTCTGCCAACACACTGCGAGCCAATTCGACCGCATCGCCTTGCGCCAATGAGGTAGGGACAGCACGGACCGCCAAGGTTTTGGCGGACAAGGCGGACACTTCCAGCCCCAGTTGCTGAAGAACATCAGCGCAGTTTTCTGCCGTACTTATTTCTTGGGGTGTGGCCGCAAAAGAAGCTGGAATTAAGAGAGGCTGACTGCTAATTTGAGTGGTGTCAAGTTGCTGTTTTAAGCGTTCATACACAATGCGTTCATGCGCCGCATGCATGTCGACCACAATAAGGCCTTGGCTGTTTTCAGCCAAGATGTAGACACCTTGCAACTGGGTAATGGCTCTGCCCAATGGCCAGTCTTGTTCTGAGGTGCTCTGAGGCGCAGTCGATGCCAGCGGTGCAGCTTGTGAAAAAATTGGCGGAGGCTCTTCAACTTGCGGGCCATTGCCCCAAAGTGCTTTGAGTTCTGCCAAGGCTTTGGCCGGATCTTCCGTTGCGCGATCGGCACCAAATGCCATGCCGCGTTGAGACCAGGTATTGGACCCTGCCGGTGCGCTTGGCGATGGCGCTAAAAAAGAGCGGTCTAAATTGGTTTGGTTGGGGGCTAATGCGGATTCGGTGCTCGACAGAAGTTGTGCACGAGGTACTGCCAAAGCGCGTTCAATGGCGTGTCGCATGGCTTGGTGAATTTCACGGCTGTCGCGAAAGCGCACTTCAATTTTGGTGGGATGGACATTGACATCAACTCGCGCGGGGTCCATTTGCAAATACAACACATAGACCGGTTGACGCTGGCCATGCAGAACATCTTCATAAGCACTGCGAGCGCCATGTGTGATGACCTTGTCGCGCACAAATCGACCATTGACGTAGGCAAATTGTTGGTCGGCCCGCGCGCGTGCCGCATCGGGGGTGCCTGCTCGGCCGCGAACATGAACGGGGCCAGATCTGAAATCGATGTTGACGGATGACGCTACAAAGTCTTCACCCAATACATCGGCCAAGCGTTGGTTCCAACCGGCTTCACCAGGATGGCTACGCCACTGCTCAACAATTTTGCCTTCGTGCCAAATGGCAAAACTCACTTCTGAACGAACCAATGCATGGCGTCTGACGGCTTCAATGCAATGCGCCAACTCAGTGTTTTCAGACTTTAAAAAATGACGACGCGCGGGTGTCGAAAAGAATAATTCTTTCACCTCGACCGTGGTGCCAACAGCGCGTGCCGCAGGTCTGACTTCACCGGTTTGGCCATCGAGTAGAAAAGCTGTTGCAGCGCCCTCGGGACGAGACAGCACGCTCATTTCAGAAACAGAATTGATGGCGGCCAAAGCTTCGCCACGAAAGCCCATGGTGGCCACGGACTCTAAGTCTTCTAAGCTGACAATTTTGCTGGTGGCGTGGCGTTTCAATGCCACTGGCAGTTCTTCTGAGGGAATACCACAGCCATCGTCCTCGACCGAAATCAGACGAATGCCGCCACCCAAAAGCCGCAAGGTGATGTGGCGTGCACCGGCATCCAGCGCGTTGTCCACCAATTCACGAACCACGGAGGCCGGCCGCTCGATCACTTCACCTGCCGCGATTTGGCTGATCAGCACATCGGGCAGTTCACGAATGGTTCGGCGGGTTGGAATCTGATTCATCCGTAAATTGTAGGTGTTCCCAAAGGCAGGGATAATTCAGGAATGGATACTTTGCTTCAACTCATGGATTTTGTTCTGCACGTCGACCGCTACTTGCAGGCGTTTGTAGAGAATTACGGCATGTGGGTTTATGCCCTGCTGTTTTTGATCATTTTTGTCGAAACCGGCTTGGTGGTGATGCCTTTTTTACCCGGTGATTCCTTGCTATTTGTGGTGGGCACCTTGTGCGGCACGGGCTTGTTAGACCTGCCGACAGTCATGGTTTTGCTTTTGGTGGCTGCAATTGCCGGCGATCAAGTCAATTACCGCATTGGTCGCTTCTTTGGGCCCAAAGTGTTTCAGTGGGAAAACTCCCGTTTTTTTAACCGTGCAGCTTTTGACAAGGCCCACAACTTTTATGAAACCTACGGGGGCATCACCATTGTGCTGGCCAGGTTCATGCCCTTTATTCGCACGTTTGTCCCGTTTGTTGCGGGTGTGGCGGCCATGACGCCCTCACGGTTTGTGGCCTACAACGTGTTGGGTGCCATCATTTGGGTTTGTGGGCTCACCACAACGGGTTACTTGTTTGGAGAAACGGCCTTTGTGCAGGCTCACCTCAGTCAAATTATTTGGGCCATGATTTTCGTACCCGGTTTGATCGCGCTTTTTGGCATTTGGCGAGCCCGTAAAACGTAAAATTTGGGCATGTCATTGAACACGCAACAAAATTCTGATCTAGGCAGTACCCCACGAGTGGTGACAGCAGGCGAGGCCCTGATTGATTTGGTTTCACAAGCCGATGGCAATTTTCAGCCATGTTTGGGTGGCGCTGTGTTTAATTTGTCGCGCGCCTTGGCCAGGCAAAACGTCGCAACGCTGTATCAAAATCCCTTGTCCAGCGATCGCTTTGGCAGACAACTGGCGCATGCCTTGGAAGTGGAGGGGGTTCAACTGGCCCAGCCTCAAGCCGTCCCTCAGCCCACGTCTCTGGCGGTGGTAGCCCTGAATGCAGAGGGGCACCCCGACTATGCGTTTTATCGCGAGGGTGTGGCCGATCGTCAAATTACGGCCGATGCCATGAATGCCGTCTGCCAGAATCAGCCGCAATTGCAAATTGCTTGCACAGGCTGTTTAGCCCTTGACCCCGCAGATGCAGAACATTATTTGCCTTGGCTTGAAGCCCAAAAAAAGGCTGGCCGATGGATTGTGGTGGATGTCAATTTGCGACCCTCTGTCATGCCCGACTTGGTCAAGTACCGCGCGCATGTTTTGGCCATGGCGCAGTTGGCCGATGTACTGAAAGCCAGCGACGAAGATTTGGCGCATTTGCAACTGCCAGGCTCAACGCCCATGGACCAAGCCATGCACCTCATGCGCCTTGGCGCTGCCCAGTGGATGGCCTTGACTTTGGGTGCTGAAGGCGCTCGGCTGTTGGTTCGCCATGGCGACGAAATCAAAGTGCTATCAGCACGCGAATCTGCCCCTGTCAAAGTGGTGGACACTGTGGGTGCAGGTGATAGCTTTTTAGCGGGTTTGTTGGCCTGTGCGCTGCACCATGCTGACCATCCAGCCAACCTAGTCAACCTAAGCAACCAAACCAACCCCAATGGCGCATCCAATTTAAAGTCGTGGGCTTCTGAAGCCTCAGACGACACACTGAAAGATGTATTGAGTCACGCACTGGCCAGTGCCACTTTGGTGGTCATGCGCCGCGGTTGCGATCCTGCTCGCTGGGAAGAAGTTCGCGCCAGGGTGTCAGGCTTTCCAGCCTTGTCCTCTTGACTGAATTAGGTTGAACGCTTGCGCGCAAGGGGTGGATTGCGTTCAAAGTATTTTTGCAAGCCTTTGACCAACGCATCGGCCATGTTGTTCTGATAATTCGGATCTGACAGTTTGGCCTCTTCATCGGGGTTGCTGATGAAAGCTGTTTCCACCAACACACTGGGAATATCAGGCGCCTTTAAAACCGCAAACCCAGCTTGTTCGACTTTGGGTTTGTGGAGCCTGCCAACGCTGCCAATCTCTCTTAGCAGGGCACTGCCCAAGTTCAAGCTGTCCTTGATTTGAGCGGACGTGCTCATGTCTAGCAAGGCTTGCTGCAATTGCGAATCTTTCACGCCGAAGTTCATGCCGCCAATCAAGTCGGCTTTGTTTTCTTGTTGCGCCATCCACCGCGCAGCGCTGCTGGACGCTGCGCCATGGCTCAGTGCAAAGACACTGGCGCCTTGTGCGTTGGGCGTAAAAAAAGCGTCGGCATGCACACTGACAAACAAATCTGCCTGGACCTTGCGCGCTTTTTGCACACGCACATGCAACGGTACAAAGTAATCGGCATCGCGCGTCAAAAAGGCGCGCATGGGACTGCCTTTGACAGTGGTGACATTGATGCGATCGCGCAGTTTCATTGCAATCTGTAAGACCACATCTTTTTCTTTGGTGCCGTTGGGTCCGATGGCGCCAGGATCTTCGCCGCCATGGCCTGCGTCAATGGCCACCACAATCAAACGGTCCGTCACAGGGGGCGCGGCAGTGGCGGGCGGGGTCGGGGTGGTGTTCTGGGCGATGGCCGGCGCCTGGGGCGTTGAAGCGTTGCCCGAAGCCGAATTGGCTTGCTTGTTGAGCCAGTCGCTCAGGGGGTCATTGCTTTGGGTTCTTTCAGCAATCCAGCTCTCAAGGGGATCGACGGGTGTCGTGGGATACAGGTCGAGAACCAAACGGTGTTTGTAATCGCCAACAGGCGTGAGTGCAAATACTTGCGGTTGTACAGCCTGTTTCAAATCAAACACCATGCGCACCACCCCAGGACTATTTTGGGCAACGCGCACGCCTGTGATGTTGGGATCGTCGGGTTTGATTTTGCCAACCCATTCTTTGATGGAAGGGTTGAGTTCCAAGCCTTCAATGTCAATGGCCAGCCGCGGGGGTGAGGGCACAAAGGTGTATTTGGTTTTAAGGGCAACGTCGGACTCCAACGTCACGCGCGTGTAGTCTCTGGCAGGCCAAACACGCACCGCCAGCAAGCTTGCGCCTTTGGCGATGTCCGCCCAACCCAGCACCAAGGCTAGGCCAGAAACTTTGAGCCAATCACGTCGCTGTATAGACATATTCAAATTGGATGAGATGTTGTAGCAGGCATGCTCTTCATCAACGCTTGAAGGATTTGCTGGCCTTGCGGTGTGCATGCCACAGCTTGAACTTGGCGAGCTTCCTGTTCATTCACGCTTAGCGTGAGCTGAAGATCTGGCTTGGGCAACATGCCTTGCGCTTGATTGGGCCACTCGGCAATCTTCAAACCCGTGCTGGCAAACAAATCTCGAAACCCAGCCTCTTCAAACTCTTCTGGATCATTGAAGCGGTAGAAATCGAAATGCCAAATGGCCAAGGCCTGTTGGCCAAGGGGGTGTCTGCCTTCATGGGGTTCAACGACAGCGTAAGTGGGACTTTTGATACGGCCTTCTACACCCAAGGCTTGCAACAAATAGCGCACGAATGTGGTCTTTCCTGCGCCCAAATCACCTATCAATTCGATGTAGGCATTTTGCAGTGGCGCGAGCTGCGCCAGGGCTCGCGCAAAAGCACGCGTGGCAGATTCATCAGTCCAAAGCCATTCTGCTGTGACTGCTGTGACATCCTGTTGAGGAGTTCCTACAATGGGTGGGTGAACACCGCTCATCAATCTCTTTCTAAGGCAAGGCCTGAAGGTCCATTGGACGCCTCGGCTTTGTGGTCTGAGCTGCAAACGGCAGCCCGGGAACTGGGATTTTCGCAAATTGGCGTGACAGGTGTGAATTTGTCCGAAGCCGAGCCGGGTTTAGAGGCTTGGCTGGCGGCAGGTTTTCACGGCAGCATGAACTATATGGCAAGCCATGGGCTAAAGCGCGCTCGGCCTGCAGAATTGGTGCCCGGAACGGTCAGCATCATCACGGTTCGGATGGACTATTTACCTGGCAATGTTCAACACTTAGATGCCGATGTGGCCTGGCAAGAGCTAGAGCAGCCTCAGAAGGGGGTCGTGTCTGTGTACGCCCGTGGGCGCGACTATCACAAGGTTTTGCGGAGCAGATTGCAGAAACTTCAAGAACGTATGGCTCAAATACTTGGGCCGTTTGGGCATCGCGTGTTTACAGACTCGGCCCCTGTGATGGAAGCAGAATTGGCCGTGCGAAGCGGTCAAGGCTGGCGCGGGAAAAACACCTTGGTCCTTCAAAGAGACGCGGGGTCGTTTTTCTTTTTGGGTGAGTTGTTTGTTGATTTGAAATTGCCTCTGAGCCAGCCTGTTTCAGAACACTGTGGCTCATGCACAGCCTGCATCGATGTCTGCCCCACCCAAGCCATCGTGGCGCCTTACAAATTAGATGCCAGGCGTTGTATTTCTTACCTCACGATTGAACATGCTGGGCCGATCCCCCATGAATTCAGGCCCCTCATTGGCAACCGAATTTATGGTTGCGACGACTGCCAATGGATTTGCCCATGGAACAAGTTTGCAAAACGAAGTCCTCTCCCAGATTTCGAAGCTCGTGATCCGCTAATCGCACCTTCTTTAGCCGACTTGTTAAATTGGGATGAACCCACCTTTTTGCGAATGACCGAGGGCAGTGCCATACGGCGAATTGGCCATGTGCGGTGGTTGCGCAATGTGGCACTTGCTGCTGGCAATGCTTTGTCAAAATCTAAGCATCTTTTGGAGGTCGAAAAGCAAGCCTTGATCCAAGGCCTTCAGCGCTGGCAGAGTCATCCAGACCCAGTGGTCCAAGAGCAAGTGTCTTGGTCTTTGCAGCAAGTTGGCTAAAAGCGCAGGTCTCGCAATACGCCCAGTGCAAAGGGCAAACTGACCATGCCCAATAGGGTGGACAGCGTGACCAACCCAGCCACATAGGGGCCGTTGTAGCCCATGCGCGCGGCCAGCACATAACAGCTTGAGGCCGTGGGCAATCCAGAAAATATAAGCAACACGGTGGTTTGCAAAAGGTTGAGTTCAAACAATTGAGCCAAGCCCCAGGCCAAGCAAGGGAGAATCAAGTGCTTCAGTATGAGTACCAACCCGGCCAACAGCTTGCCTTGGTTCAAAGCTTTGAGTTCCATGCCAGCCCCAGCTGACATGAGACCCAGGGCCAATGCGGCAGCACCTATGCGTGTCAGCGTGGGGTCCATGAAGCCTGGAATTCGAAGGCCAAGTAAGTTAAAAGCCAACCCACTCGTCGTGGCCAATATGAGTGGGTTGCGAATGAGTTCTTTTACAAAACCGCTTTCACCATGGCGAGCCATGGGCCATACTGCGCCCACGTTGAACATGGGCACGCAAAAACCAATCAAGACAGCGATTAGCAACATCCCTTCCGACCCCGTCAAGCGCTCAACCAATGCCAAGGCAATATAGGAATTAAAGCGGAATCCAATTTGAGCACTGGCTGCATGGTCACGGCGGTCGATATGCCTTCCTATCCATGGCAAATAGGGAAAGGTGTAGGACAGCAAAATACCTGTGAAACCCATGCCAACGCCAGCAAATAAAAAGCTGGAAGTGGCCTGAATATCCAAGGGGCTTTTCACGATGGAGTGAAACAGCAAAACTGGGAATAAAAAATAATAGACCAAGAACTCAACCTGTTGCCAAACAGGACGGTTCAGTCCTGTGTACCGGCATAAGAAATAACCGCACAGGATGAGGGAAAAGTCTGGCAATAGCAGTTGGGCAAAATTCACCCCACTAGCATAACGGCAGTCTTTCCTGTTTTCGGCTACTAAGTTGTTGAGAATGTGCTTATGATGTTGATCATTTTATTAGAGGAGTTGAAATGAACCGTCGTACAAGTTGGGTGGCTGCGGCTGCTTTGTTGGCCATCAGCGCCAGTGGTACTGTTTTGGCGCAAGCCTATCCCAATAAAGTGATTCGCTTGCAGGTGCCTTTTGCACCTGGTGGCACCACAGACATTGTGGCGCGAGTTATTTCAGAGCCATTGGGCAAAGCCTTGGGCCAGTCTGTCATTGTGGAAAACAAAGCCGGCGGCGGCGGCGTGGTGGGTGCCACAGAAACAGTGCGCGCTTCACCTGATGGTTATTCCTTGGGCATGGCCACTGTTTCCACCACTGCGGCCAATCCTGCCATCAACCCCAAAAATCCCTACAACCCTGTCACCGATTTCACGCCCATCATCAACATTGCGGCTACGCCCAATGTGATTGCGGTGCACCCTAGTTTTCCAGCTCGCAATTACAAAGATTTTGTGGCTGAGTTGAAGAAAAATCCTGGCAAATATTCCTATGCGTCATCCGGAACAGGTGGCATTGGCCATCTGCAAACTGAGCTCTGGAAAAGTTTGGCTGGCGTGTTCATTACCCACATTCCATATCGCGGTGCAGGCCCAGCCCTGAACGACACCGTTGCGGGTCAGGTGCCCATTATTTTTGACAACATGCCATCCGCTTTGCCCTTCATTCAAACTGGCAAATTGATTCCCATCGTGGTGGCGGCGCCGCAGCGCATGACGCAATTGCCCAACGTACCCACTTTCAAAGAAGTGGGTTTGGAGCCCGTCAATCGCATGGCCTATTACGGCATTTTGGGCCCCAAGAATTTGCCCAAAGAGGTGGTTGACAAGGTCAGCAATGGCGTGAAAAAAGCTCTGGAAGATCCTGCTGTTCGCAAGCGAATTGAAGACACAGGCTCTTTGATTGTTGCCAATACCCCAGATCAGTTTGCGGCGCAAATCAAGGCTGAGTTTGATGTCTACAAAAAAGTAGTGGACGCTCAAGGCCTCAAGTTGGATTGATGCTAGAAAACAACCAAGCCGCCATCGACCGCTTTGTTGATGCGGTTTGGTTAGAAGATGGTTTGTCAGCCAATACCTTGGCCGCTTACCGACGAGACCTTGCCGCTCTAGCGCAGTGGTTGCAGCAAAATGCCGCAACCGCATTGGATGCAGCGCAAGAGTCTCATTTGCAAGCTTACTTTGCAGCACGCCACAGCCTTTCCAAAGCCACCTCTGCCAATCGGCGACTGACTGTTTTCAAGCGGTATTTCCGTTGGGCATTGCGCGAGCGCATTGTGCAGGTTGATCCCACCCTCAGAATGTTGGCAGCCAAGCAAGCCTTGAGGGTCCCTAAAACTTTGTCTGAAGACCAGGTGGATGCTTTGCTGTCTGCACCTGATGTCAACACCTCATTGGGTCTGCGCGACAAAGCCATGTTGGAACTCTTGTACGCCAGTGGTCTGCGTGTTTCCGAATTGGTTAAGCTCAAAACACTGCACGTTTCTTTGAATGAAGGCGTATTGCGAATCATGGGCAAGGGCAGCAAAGAGCGCTTGGTACCCTTTGGCGACATGGCCCGTGACAGTTTGCTGGGTTACATGCAAAACGCACGCGGTGCGTTATTGGGGGCCAAACAAACCGATGATTTATTTGTGACAGCCAGTGGCCCCAAGGCGGGCACGGCCATGTCACGCATTATGTTTTGGTCCTTGATTAAAAAGTATGCCATCGTGGCTGGCATCACAGCGCCTTTATCGCCGCACACACTGCGCCATGCCTTTGCCACGCATTTGCTCAACCATGGCGCCGACCTCAGGTCGGTACAAGTGCTGTTAGGGCACGCCAATATATCTACAACTACCATTTACACGCATGTGGCCAGAGAGCGCTTGAAAAATTTACACGCCCAGCATCATCCGCGTGGATGATTGGCTGATGATCTAAAAATGAATTGAGATGGCATCGATCACCTTGTAGTGATCGTCAACCAAGGGCATCCAACGCCATTTGTCAAAGGTGGTGCAAGGATGCGATATGCCGCTGCCAATGATTTGACCCACCAATGGCTTTTCTTCTTGAGGTGCATGCGCATCAAAGTGCAAATAGGCATGTTGATCATTCAATGCCGTAATTTGCCAATGCGCGGGTACCGGACGAGTGCTTTGATCGCCCACACTGGCGCGCCATATGGCCACTGGCAGGTCTAAATCAAAGGAGACATCTCGCTTGCCCATCGACAAAAGCGATAAACCTGGTTCGGGGCACGACTGAACCCGGCTGAGCACTTCTAATGCGGGCTTCAGTGTTTCACGCAACTGCAATCGCTCTGCCACACAGGTCAGCATTTTTTTGTAATGAACATGATCGTGGGTGAGGTAGCAGCCAGAACGCAAAATACCTCGGGCGGGTTTTCTAAGCAAGGGGATGAGATTTAAGGCGACCAAGTCAAAGATGGCCGAGCCACCCGCAGTCAGCAAAATCTCTTCACATTCAAATAAATCTTCTGACTCGCAGGCTTGTGCAAAACTTTGGACGCGGGTCATGAGTTCGGCAACAGTCGCATTGTCATGCGTGTGGTTGCAGGTTGCCAATGCGCCTTCGTAACACTCAACGCCGCACAAGGAAAGGCCTGGCGTTGTTTTGATTCTGCGTGCCAAAGCCAGAGCTTGAGCAGCGTCGCGACAACCGGTTCTTTTGCCTGGTATGCCCAGTTCAATCAGTACTGTCAACGGCACTTTTGAATTTCGACTGACGCGCCATGCGTCCAGTGAATCCAGTTGAGCCATGCTGTCGACCAGAAAATAAACAGCGACTGTGGGATGCTGTTGTAAAAGGGCAGCCAGCGTGTCTAGATCAGGGTGTTGAAACACTTGATTGGCAATGATGATGCGGTGTACACCATGGCGAATTCCCAATCCTGCTTGAAATACATTGGCAAAACTGATGCCCCATGCACCCGCATTCAGTTGCATATGAAAGAGCTCGGGGGACATGCTTGTTTTGCCATGCGGTGCAATGTCTAAATTTTTAGACTTGCAAAATCGCTGCATCCACTCGAGGTTGTGATCAAGGGCTGTTTGTTTGAGGACAGCCAAAGGCAAAGACAAATGGCCTTCAAGCAGAGACCATCCTTGTTGCCCAACGCGCGAGAGATCAACTGGGTTGAGGTGCCCCGGAAATCCTTTGTAGGTGGCGTCTATTTGAGTCAAGGTTAAAGGCCATTGGCCGCCAAATATTGAAGTTCTTCATCATCGAAGCCCGCCATGCGTCGTGCTTCAAGGTTGTAGGGAGATTTAAGTTTAGGCGCGTCGTATTGTTGAATCAATTCGCGGTAAGTTGCAATAGGATCTAGCCCGCGCTCTTGGCAAACATGGCGATACCAGCGATTGCCTGCCGCCACATGCCCAATTTCTTCTTCAAGAATGATGTCCATGATGCGGCCAGCCGCCAAATCGCCAGCACTCACCAATTTGTTCTTCACCCCAGGCGAGGCATCCAGCCCGCGGGCCTCCATGGTTCTGGGCACCAAACCAATGCGTGCCAATAAGTCGCCTTTGGTTCGCTCTGCCATGTCCCATAAAGAGTTGTGCGCAGGAAAGCACCCGTAGTCAAAGCCCATGCTGACAAGGTGCTTTTGAATGAGCAAAAAATGTTTGGCTTCCTCTTTGGCAATGCGCACCCAGTCCCTGTAAAAGTCCTCTGGCATTGAATCAAAGCGCCAGACCACATCGAGCGCCAAATCGATGGCATTCAATTCGATGTGCGCAATGGCATGCAACAACAGGGCGCGGCCCTCGGTGGTGTTCAAGGGCTTGGCTTTGAGACTGGTGTGGGATACCAGTTCGGGGTTTAGAGGGCGGCCCGGTATGCCGCCAGGATCGGCAATGACGGCTTGGCAATTGAGCGGTAAATCGGCTTGCAGCGCCAGCGTCAGTTCGGCTTTTTGGACGGCATTTTGGGCAAGGAGTGGGCCTAGGACGGCACTCCGGAAGTCCTTGGGAGATGGGGGCATTGAAGCGCAAGACATGCCTTATTCTAGAGCGCCTAAAATGGCGTCTTTGTGTCAAGCAAATAAGGACTGACATGGCAATCTATTCATTGAATGACAAACAACCTGCGTTGGCCGAAGGCGCGTGGGTGGCAGACAGCGCCCAAGTGATGGGCGCAGTCACCCTGGGTGTGAACGCCAGTGTCTGGTTTGGTACCGTGATTCGCGGCGATACCGAGAATATTTCCATTGGGGAAGGTTCCAACATACAAGACGCCAGCGTATTGCACGCCGATGTGGGCAAGCCTCTGACTGTTGGCAAACATGTCACGGTGGGCCACCAAGTTATGCTGCATGGCTGCACCATTGGCGATGAGTCACTCATTGGTATTGGCGCTATCGTGCTCAATGGCGCCAAGATTGGTAAAAATTGTTTGGTAGGTGCCGGCTCCTTGGTCACAGAAGGCAAGGAGTTTCCAGATGGTTCTATGATTATGGGCTCGCCCGCCAAAGTGGTGCGCGAGTTGTCTGCAGAACAAATGGAAGGCATTCGGACTTCTGCCAAGAACTATGTCTTGAATGCAAAGCGTTTCCAATCGGGTTTGAAAAAAATTGTCTGAACTTCATAAATTTTTGTTTGATGGCTTGCCCGTTCGCGGTGCCCTTGTTCGTTTGACCGATGCCTGGCAAGAAATACTCAAACGCCGAGCCGCCAACAACGAAACGGGCGCCTATCCACTTCCTGTGACAGAACTTCTGGGTCAGATGTCTGCTGCGGCGGTGCTCATGCAAGCCAATATCAAATTCAATGGTTCTTTGGTGTTGCAGGTTTTTGGTGATGGGCCTGTCAAATTGGCAGTGGTGGAAGTGCAGCCCGACTTTGGTGTCAGAGCGACCGCAACACTTCAAGGCGAAATCGTTGCTGAGGCAAGTCTTAGTCAGATGGTGAATCAAAACAACGAAGGCCGCTGCGCCATTACCTTAGATCCTCTGGACCGCTTGCCAGGTCAACAGCCATACCAAGGGGTCGTGCCTTTGTTTGGTGACCAAAAAGAAAAGCTCGAAAAATTAAGCGAGGTGCTAGAGCACTACATGCTTCAATCTGAGCAACTCGATACCACCTTGGTTCTGGCAGCCAACATGGATGTTGCTGCGGGCATATTGATTCAGCGACTGCCCTTAGAGGGTGTTGGTAATTTGGCTGGCAGGTACGACGCTGTAGAGCGCGAAGCTGCATTGGGACAAAGCGAAGACTACAACCGAATTTCTATTTTGACCAAAAGCTTAAAAGCTGAAGAGTTGCTGGGCCTAGATGTTGAAACAGTGTTGCACCGTTTGTTCTGGGAAGAGCCGTTGTTGCGCTTTGAACCCCTGACAGGTGAAACAGGACCTAAATTTCACTGCAGTTGCAGTCGTGAACGCGTCGGGCGCATGATCAAAAGCTTAGGGGTGGAAGAGGTTGAGAGTATTTTGTCTGAGCGCGAGTCGATTGAAGTAGGCTGCGAGTTTTGCGGCAAGCAATACCACTTTGACCCCGTTGATGCTGCCAGTCTGTTTACCCAACCTGAAGCAACGCCCCCGACAGGCCCCTCAGTTCATTGAATCGTCTGACTTCAGCAAGCCGCTAAACAGTTTGTGTTCGCATTCTGCGTCGCTGCACAAATCGCAGCGCCATGTGGTCCTGCCATTGTTCAAAGCATATTGGCCCTCGTCCCTTTGTGATTGAATGGCTTTGAAGGAAGTCAGATTCTGTCCCAACTCAGGGCTCAATTCGGCAACACCATCTCGAATGGCCATTAGAGCGGCAGATAAGCGCGCCTCTGACTGTCCATAAATCACTTTGAAGGGCAAGCCTGCAGTGTGCAATGCATGGCGAAGCAGTGTGTCAACAGACTCGCGGACGTGTGCACCATCGCGTTGAAGACCATCAGGAACCCATTCAAGATCAAGTCCCATGACCAATGTCATATCAAACGCCGCTTGTTCAATCAAGGCCTGCTGATAGAGCGACTTATCTTTAAAAATAAAGTCGCTGTAAACCGCAGTCATCAAGGGACTGGTGTCTGATATGACCCAGCCTTGGGTGACTGAAAATATACGCTGAGCTTGTGCTTGCGCAATGGCAAGCTGCTCATGTGCCAATGGAGTTCTGCCATTTGCGTCACACCATTCTCGGAGTGTTTCGGGCACCAAGGTGACATGCAAGCCAAGTGACTGAAGCGCCGCGGTCATACCAAAACTCAGCTTGGTTTTGCCTGTGCTTTCAGCGCCAAGCAGCGCAATGCGAACGAGCTTAGCGGACATGTTGTTTTTGCCAAGACTTGAGGCCCACATAACTGAGCACTGCAAAAATAAAATACAAAACGGCCGTCAGCCAAAGAGATTTAAAGAGCATCAAACCGACCGTGAGAATATTGACGACCAACCAAACCCACCAATTTTCAATCTTCTTTTTGGCCAACAAAAACTGCGCCAACAAACTCAGGGTGGTGACCAATGCGTCCCATGCGGCAATATGGCTCTCTGTGAAACTGTACAAGAAATAAGTTAATGTGGGCCATGTCAGCAGGGCTGCCAAGGCGGCCTTCTTTCGCTCAGAGGGCAAGAGCTTGGAAATTATTAAAGGTGCGGGTGCATCAAGGTTTTGGTCCGGCGCTGTTTGTTTGCCCTTGAGCCATAGTCTCCAGCCCCAAAGAGAAGTCAGAATGAACATGACTTGCAAAGAGGCTTCACCGAAGAGTTGGCTGTTCCAAAACACGACGCCATAAAGCGCTGAGCTGGCGATGGCCAAGGGCCAGCCCCAATGGATTTGTTGGATGTTACAAAAAACCATGGCCAACGACAAAACGAAGCCGGCCAACTCGACCGGATCCATCATTTTTCGATCTGTACGAAAATTTCGTTGGCTTTGACCATGCCCAGCTCGTGACGAGCGCGCTCTTCCACAGTGTTCAATCCTTCTTTGAGATCGTTCACCTCGGAGTTGAGTTGACCATTGATTCGCTTGGCTTTGGCATTCAGTTCATTTTGCTCTTTGATTTTGTTCTCGAGCTCGATGACTGTAGGAACACTGCCTTTGCCAAGCCAAATCTGTCCTTGCAAGATCACCAACAAGGAGATCAGGATGGCTGGCCAAAAGCGGTTTTCCATGATCATTGAAAAGGCTAAAAATTAATTAGCGAAGATTGATTTAGCGGAGATTGTAAAACGCTGAACGGCCAGGGTACTCGGCCACATCACCCAAATCCTCTTCAATGCGCAGGAGTTGGTTGTACTTCGCCATCCGATCGCTGCGGCTCATGGAGCCGGTTTTGATTTGACCAGCGTTCAAGCCGACGGCAATGTCGGCAATGGTGGAGTCTTCTGTTTCGCCGGAGCGGTGGCTAATAACGGCTGTATAACCAGCGCGCTTGGCCATTTCGATGGCGGCAAAGGTTTCAGTCAGCGTGCCAATTTGGTTGATTTTGATGAGAATTGAATTGGCAATGCCCTTGTCGATGCCTTCTTTCAAAATCTTGGTGTTGGTGACGAACAAATCATCGCCCACGATTTGAACTTTTTGGCCCAAACGGTCGGTGAGCAATTTCCAACCATCCCAGTCGCCTTCGGCCATGCCGTCTTCAATGCTGATGATGGGGTACTTGTCGACCCATGTCGACATCATGTCGATCCACTGCTCGCCAGTCAGCGACAAGCCTTCGCCTTCTAGTTCGTACTTGCCGTCTTTGTAAAACTCGCTGGCTGCGCAGTCGAGACCAATGGCGATTTGCGCACCAGGGGTGTAACCGGCTGCAATGATGGCTTCTAAAATCATTTGGATGGCGGCTTCGTGGTTGGGCACGTTGGGGGCAAAGCCACCTTCGTCACCCACGGCAACGCTCATGCCTTTGTCGTGAATGATTTTCTTCAGGGCATGAAACACCTCAGCGCCATAACGCACGGCTTCGCGAAAGCTAGGTGCGCCCACGGGAATGATCATCAACTCTTGCAAGTCGAGGTTGTTGTTGGCGTGTGCACCGCCGTTGATGACGTTCATCATGGGCACAGGCAATTGGCAAGCATTCATGCCGCCAAAGTAACGGTACAAAGGCAAGCCAGATTCTTCGGCGGCTGCACGAGCCACAGCCATGGATACGGCCAACATGGCGTTTGCGCCCAAGCGGCCTTTGTTGTCGGTACCGTCCAAGTCGATCAAAGTTTTGTCGAGGAAAGATTGCTCGGAAGCGTCTAGACCCAAAACGGCTTCAGAGATTTCGGTGTTGATGTGCTCAACAGCTTTGAGGACACCCTTGCCCAAGTAGCGGCTTTTGTCGCCATCGCGTAACTCAATGGCTTCGCGGCTGCCGGTAGAAGCACCAGAAGGGACCGCTGCGCGGCCCATGACGCCAGACTCTAACAACACGTCACATTCAACGGTGGGGTTGCCGCGGCTGTCTAAGATTTCGCGTCCCACAATGTCAACAATCGCACTCATTTGATTCTCTCTCTGTCTAAATTAAAAAATGGTTTTCTTCAGTCTGAATGATGTCTTCAATTATTGAAAATTGTTCTCTAAGAAGGGATTCTTTTTGGTTACTGCGTCGAGTTCCAGCAAGGTTTCGAGCAAGGCTCTCATGTGTTGCAATGGAACGGCATTGGGGCCATCCGACATGGCTTGGGCTGGGTTGGGGTGAGTCTCCATGAACAAACCTGCAACACCCACGGCAACGGCTGCGCGTGACAAGACGGGCACCATTTCACGCATGCCGCCTGAGCTGGTTCCTTGGCCGCCTGGCAGCTGAACAGAGTGGGTGGCGTCGTACACCACGGGGGCACCTGTTTCGCGCATGATGGCCAGGCTGCGCATGTCAGAAACCAAGTTGTTGTAGCCAAAGCTGGCGCCGCGCTCGCAGGCCATGAAATTGTCTTCGAGCAGGCCCGCTTCACGTGCCGCCGCACGCGCTTTGTCGATCACGTTTTTCATGTCGTGCGGCGCCAAGAACTGACCTTTTTTAATGTTGACCGGTTTACCCGATTGGGCAACTGCACGAATGAAGTCGGTTTGACGGCACAAAAAAGCAGGTGTTTGCAACACATCTACCACCGCAGCCACCGCAGGGATGTCGGCTTCTGTGTGAACGTCGGTCAAGATGGGAACGTTCAGTTCGCGTTTGACCTTGGCCAAAATCTCCAAACCTTTTTCCATGCCAGGACCACGGAAGGTACTGCCAGAAGAGCGGTTGGCTTTGTCATAACTGCTCTTAAAGATGAAGGGAATGCCCAAGCTTGAGGTGATCTCTTTCAGGGTTCCTGCAGTGTCCATTTGCAACTGCTCAGATTCGATGACGCAAGGCCCAGCAATCAAAAAGAAGCGCTGGTCTAGGCCAACATTAAATCCGCACAGTTTCATGGTGTTCCTTGTTCTTTGCTTTGAAAATTAAGCAACGGCTTTGAGGTGCTTGGCACCTTTTTGGTGGTCGATCGACGCCTTGATGAAGGCGTTGAACAATGGGTGACCATCCCAAGGTGTCGATTTGAACTCGGGGTGAAATTGGACCCCTACAAACCAGGGGTGAACATCGGTGGGCAGCTCCACAATTTCAGTCAGTTGTTCGCGCTGCGTTTGCGCAGAGATCACCAAACCGGCGTTTCGCAATGTGTCTAAATAATTGATATTGGCTTCGTAGCGGTGACGATGGCGCTCTGTGACCACGGGACCATAAATGTCACGGGCCAAGGTGCCTTCAGATACGTCGGAGCTTTGTGCGCCCAAGCGCATGGTGCCGCCCAAGTCGGATTGGGCATCGCGAACTTGGATGGTGCCGTCGGCATCTTTCCATTCGTTGATGAGCGCAATGACGGGAAAAGGTGTGTCGGGTTCAAACTCGGTGCTGTTGGCGTTGGTCAAGCCTGCAACGTGGCGTGCATACTCTATGGTGGCCACTTGCATGCCCAAGCAAATGCCAAGGTAAGGCACTCTGCTTTCGCGGGCAAATCGTGCTGTTTGAATTTTGCCTTCCACACCTCGTTTGCCAAAGCCACCGGGCACTAAGACGCCATCAAACTTGGCCAGTTGGGCCACAGTTTCAGGGGAGATGGTTTCGGAATCGATGTGTTCAATTTTGACGCGCACATGGTTGCGCATGCCGGCATGTCTGAGAGCTTCGTTGACCGACTTGTAGCTGTCTGACAACTCAACATATTTGCCCACCATGGCAATGGTGACCTCGCCTTGGGGGTGTTCGGTTTCGTAAACCAAGTCATCCCAACGCTTTAAGTTGGCAGGGGGTGTGTTGATATGCAAACGGTCGCAAATGAGGCCGTCCAAGCCTTGCTCGTGCAAGACACGGGGAACTTTGTAAATGGTGTCGACGTCGGGCATGGAAATGACGCCCCAAGTTTGAACATTCGTAAAGAGAGAAATTTTGTCCTTCTCGTCTTCTGGAATCATGCGGTCTGCACGGCACAGCAAGGCATCGGGTTGGATGCCAATTTCGCGCAGTTTTTGAACTGTGTGTTGGGTGGGCTTGGTTTTGAGCTCGCCAGCGGCTGCAATCCAAGGCACATAGGTCAGGTGCACAAAGGCTGCATTGTTGGGGCCCAAGCGCAGGCTCAGTTGACGCACGGCTTCCAAGAAGGGCAGGGACTCGATGTCACCCACGGTGCCGCCAATTTCAACAATGGCCACATCGACCGCTTCAGGGGTGCCAAAGCCCGCACCTCGCTTAATGAAGTCTTGAATTTCGTTGGTGATGTGGGGAATAACCTGAACGGTTTTGCCCAAGTAATCGCCGCGGCGTTCTTTTTCAAGCACGCTTTTGTAAATTTGGCCCGTGGTGAAGTTGTTGGCCTTCTTCATGCGCGTGTTGATAAAGCGCTCGTAGTGGCCTAAGTCAAGGTCGGTTTCTGCGCCATCGTCGGTGACAAACACCTCGCCGTGTTGAAACGGTGACATGGTGCCGGGGTCGACGTTGATGTAGGGGTCCAGCTTGATGAGGGTGACTGACAGGCCGCGCGATTCTAAGATCGCGGCAAGAGAGGCGGAGGCGATTCCCTTACCCAGGGAAGACACCACACCACCGGTGACGAAGACGAATTTGGTCATGTCCAGGACGGGATGCTGAGCACCCGAGAGATGGAAAACAAGATTATAAAGGTCTCCTGATCTGCTACATTGCCGAACATGAACGATTTGCACGGAAAAAGCATTGTTTTAGGATTGACCGGAGGCATTGCCTGCTTCAAGGCGGCGGAGCTGTGTCGCTCGCTTGTCAAAGCGGGCGCTAAAGTGCAAGTGGTGATGACCGAGGCAGCGGCCCAATTCATCACGCCGGTCACCATGCAGGCCCTTTCAGGGCAGCCTGTTTACACTTCCCAATGGGATGCCCGAGAGGGTAACAACATGGCGCACATCAACCTCAGCCGTGAGGCGGATGCCATTGTGATTGCACCGGCCAGTGCCGATTTCATGGCCAAATTGATTCATGGCAAGGCCGACGAATTGCTGAGCTTGATGTGCTTGGCAAGACCGATACAAATGGTTCCCCTCATTTTGGCGCCTGCCATGAACCGAGAAATGTGGGCGCATCCGGCTACTCAGCGCAACGTCGCCCAATTGAAGGCAGATGGCACACACGTTTTAGATGTGGGACAAGGCGATCAAGCATGCGGTGAAACCGGTGATGGTCGCATGTTAGAAGCCGATGAGATTGTGGAAGAACTGCTCGCCTTCTGGACTCCCAAAGTATTGACAGGGCGGCACCTACTAATTACGGCGGGGCCCACCTATGAAGCCATTGACCCAGTGCGCGGCATCACCAATTTGTCCAGCGGCAAAATGGGTTTTGCCATAGCCCGAGCTGCACGCCATGCGGGTGCGCAAGTGACGTTGGTGGCAGGCCCAGTCAGCTTGCCAACGCCACGTGGCGTAAGCCGGATCGATGTGAAATCGGCCATGCAAATGAATGATGCGGTTCAACTGACAGCGCCCCATGCCGATGTATTCATTGCAGCAGCGGCTGTTGCAGATTGGCGTCCAGCAACTTCGGCAGATCAAAAAATCAAGAAGGACGGTTCAGGCGACACCCCTGAATTGCAATTTGTTGAAAACCCCGACATTTTGGCCTTGGTGGCCAAGTCACCCAGGGGGCAAAATGGCGAATTATTTTGCGTTGGATTTGCCGCCGAGAGTCATGATTTGCTGGCGCATGCCACCGCCAAGCGAGCCCGAAAAGGCGTGCCTTTGTTGGTCGGCAACATCGGCCCGAGCACCTTTGGTCAAGACGACAACGCCCTGTTGTTGGTCGATGCGCATGGCGCCAAGGAACTACCCCGTGATACCAAAACCAAGCTGGCCCATGATTTGATAAAAGACATTGCCAGCCGACTTAGCAAATTTTGAAATTTGAAAAATATGATGAACGTTGACGTCAAAATTTTGGATTCGCGAATGGCTGATCAGTTGCCAGCGTATGCAACGCCCGGCAGTGCAGGCCTCGATTTGCGTGCTTGCTTGGATGCGCCCGTTACTTTGCAGCCCAATGCCTGGCAATTAATTTCTACCGGATTGTCGGTGTATCTCAAAGATCCCGGCTTTGCAGCCATGTTGTTGCCTCGCTCTGGATTAGGTCACAAGCACGGCATTGTGTTGGGCAATCTGGTGGGCTTAATCGACAGCGATTACCAAGGACCTCTCATGGTGAGTTGTTGGAACCGCAGTCATGAAGCCTTCACCATTCAGCCCATGGAACGCATAGCCCAAATGGTGATAGTTCCCGTGGTTCAGGTCCGCTTCAATGTGGTGACTGAATTTGGTGCAGCCAGCGAACGGGGTGAGGGCGGCTACGGTTCGACTGGCAAGACTTGAAAAAATCCGGTGCCACAGGTGCCGGCTTGTTGCTCTTGCTCAGTGGCCAGACGTACATGATTGACCTTGAGACTCAGTCGCAAGGCTATACCAGACAAAGGGTGGTTGCCGTCTAGCACCACATGCTCTGGGTAAATTTCGGTGATGGTGTACAACACATTGCGCGGCGCATCGGGGTTGCATCCTGTGGGCAATGCAGTTCCTTCTATGGTGAGGCCTTCTTCAATCTCTTTGGGAAAAAGCGCCCGCGGCTCTAGAAAAAGCAAGTTTTCGTCAAAGTCGCCAAAGGCGTCTTCGGGTTCCAGGTGCAAATCGACCTTGGCGCCAACCGTGTGACCCTGCAAAGCCGCTTCAATTTTGGGCAGCAAATCGTTGCCGCCGATGAAGAAAGCCACAGGCTCATCGAGTTCGTCTAAAACTTCGCCCAAAGTATCTTTAAGCGTCCAGGTCAGTTCGACCACACATTGAGAAGTAATATCCATCCCAGAATTGTCGCATTTTTGAAATCGATTTGGATCAGGTCCCCATGCAAAAAAACAAAGCTTTAACCTTGTTAGGCGGCTTATCGCCCGAGCAGTTTATGAAACGACATTGGCAAAAAAAGCCCTTGTTGATTCGCCAAGCTGTGCCAGACATGCAGCCGCTCATACCGCGGGCTGAGCTGCTTGACATGGTGGAACACGAAGAAGTTGAGTCAAGACAGATTGTGCGAAAAGGCGCCCAGTGGACGCTCAAAAAGGGCCCGATGGCCCGAAAGAGTTTGCCGTCACTTAAAACGCCCGATTGGACAGTGTTGATTCAGGGCGTGGACTTGCACAACGATGCGGTTCATGATTTGTTGCAGCAGTTTCGATTTGTCCCTGATGCAAGGCTAGATGACTTGATGATCAGCTTTGCCACGGACGGCGGCGGCGTCGGCCCGCATTTTGACAGCTACGACGTATTTTTATTGCAAGCACATGGGCAAAGAAAGTGGCAAATCGGCCGTCAGAAAAAGTATGAATTGCAAGCGGGCGTGCCGCTCAAAATTCTCAAAGATTTCAAGCCCGAAGCGGAGTTTGTATTGAATCCCGGCGACATGCTTTACCTGCCGCCAGGGTGCGCGCATGATGGTGTTGCCGTAGGTGAATGCATGACTTATTCTGTGGGTTTCCGAAGCCCACGAAGTGCAGAACTTGCAAGCGACATACTGATGGGATTGTCGGAAGAACTTGCAGAAGACATGGGAGGCGCTAGCGAAGTCATGTATCAAGACCCCCGCCAAGCTGCAGCCATTCAAGATGCTGCCATACCGCTGGCCCTGCAGCAGTTTGCAGCCAATGCGGTAGCCAAAGCGCTCAAAGATCCTCAACTTTTGAACTGTTTATTGGGTGAGTCTTTAACTGCGCCCAAACCGAACGTTTGGTTTGATGCCCCCGATCAAGACGATTTACCTAGTTTTAAATGGCCCAAAGATGTCAAGCTAGACCGTCGGACCAAAATGTTGTTTGATGCCAAGCATATCTTTATCAACGGCGAGAGCTTTAGAGCTTCAGGCCAAGATGCCAAATTACTGCGGCAGTTGGCCAACGATAAGTTTTTGTCATTGGTTCATGCCGCTAAATTGAGCGAAGACGCAGCGGCGTTAATGCAGGCTTGGTGGGAAGAAGGCTGGTGGTTTTAATTTGTAGTGACTTTAGAGCGCCTAGTCATAACCCTGACAGTCAAGCTATAATCCAAAGCTGTTCAGTGAGAGCTCGAGTGCTCACTGTTCTGTCAACAGGGTTTTAATCAATCTTGATGACAATTTCCCGGAAATTGTTTTTTCACTAACTTTAAGGAAAATAATCATGAACAAGTCCCTCGTTTTGGCTGCCGTGATCGCTGC
>CANKXC010000007.1 GCA_947487355.1 Comamonadaceae bacterium
CACCAAGACCTGATTGCCATCGACATTCACACCCATGCTGAGGTCAGTTGTTGGAACCCGTTTGACAATTACGGTGAGGAATACGACCGTGCCGCTGACAAGTTTTTTGGCAGCAATCGCCGGCCAACCATCGACGAGACTGTGGCCTATTACCGAGAACGAAAAATAGGTTTGGTCATGTTCACTGTTGACAGCGAGTCCCAGCTTGGGCGTCGTCGGATCCCCAATGAAGAAATTGCCAAAGCTGCCCGTGACAACAGCGACATGATGATTGCCTTTGGCAGTATCGATCCTCACAAAGGCAAGATGGGTGCGCGCGAAGCCGAGCGCCTGATCAAAGAAGAGGGCATCAAAGGCTTTAAATTTCATCCGACGGTTCAGGGCTACCACCCCTACGACAAAATGGCTTGGCCTATTTACGAAGTGATCAACGCCCACAAATTACCCGCCATTTTTCATACGGGTCACAGCGGTATTGGTTCGGGCATGCGCTGCGGCGGCGGTTTGCGTTTGGCCTACAGCAATCCGATGCACTTAGACGACGTGGCCATTGATTTTCCCGACATGCAAATTGTCATGGCACACCCCAGCTTTCCTTGGCAAGACGAGGCCCTGAGCGTGGCCACCCACAAGCCCAATGTCTGGATCGATTTGTCGGGTTGGAGTCCCAAGTACTTCCCGAAGCAACTGGTTCAATATGCCAACACCTTGCTCAAGGACCGAATTTTGTTTGGCAGCGACTACCCCCTCATTACACCCGAGCGGTGGATGAAGGATTTTGAAGTTGCAGGTTTCAAACCCGAAGTCATGCCGGGAATTTTGAAAGACAACGCGGTTCGACTGCTGGGTTTGAAATAAGTTATTTCAAAGTGATGGATGTTCTGACAGTGCCTGCCCTTGCAGCATGCGCTGTCAAATTGAGAACCGTGCCTGCCGGAGCTTCCACAATCCATTCGTTCAAAGCTCTATCGCCCGTGAGGTTTTTGTTGGGCAAGAAAGCTTGCAGTGAATTGCTGGCAGCGTGCCCTTCCAATTGAGGGCCTTCCATGCGCGGCTTGCCCATGCGCAATGTTGCGCCCTCTGGCAAGTCAATTTCAAATACGCAGGGGCGTGCTGTCTTGCGCTCCAGAGCGCGTTTGGTGATGTAGCTTGGTAAGTAGCCCGCATTGCCCACGGCCATCTGAACGCGCCATTGGTCATTGCCCAATTTGTCTGCTTTAACATGCAGCAATTCCAACTTAGGCAGCGTCAGGGCAATTTGATTCAACCAAGCAGGAAACCTTGCCGCCTCTCGTTCACGCAAATGTGCGGGTGGGTTGCGCCAATAATTCATGCGATCCCAGCCGCCCAATTCAACGGCGCCCAGATCGGGGTGTTGGAAGGGATACCAATCGACGTGCGCATTGCCGCCACACACTTCATCGCTCCATTTGAGTAACTTGATGTCATCTTCAGGGGGATGGTCTCGGTACCAATGAATCCAGTCGTAATCGGTAATGCCAGCTTCCTTATTGGGTGCCCATATTTCAATGGTCCAAAACAAAGCGCCCAAGTGCTCGTATACCCAGTCTTGCGTGCCCGTAATGACTTCCTTTGGGTGATACTTAAAGTCGTGAAAAATACTCACGGCAGGGTAGCCTGTGAGCTTGCTACCAATGTCCGACATTCGCTTGATCATCCACAAATCTTCGGGCGTCATGTCGGTGTCACTTTGTGTTCCCATGGGGCGCAAAATAACGCCTGAGTGCGTGTGAAAACTGACCGCTGCGCCAATGTTGGGATGCTTGACAATGAAGTCCACCATGGCGCGCACTTCGGGCTCGCTGGTAGGGTAGGGGCCTGCACCCAGTTGTTCGTGCTCTTGGCGCCAGAAGGCTGGAAAGTTGCGGTTTAAGTCTAGGCCTTCAAGATCGCGATTGGGTTTGATGTTGATGCCGTCGTAATGCTGCAAACTTCCCTCAGGGATGACCCGAAAATACTGGCCACCAAACTCACCGGGCAAACGCGGTGTCAGCAATCTGGGTTCATCGGGGTTGACCTTCCAGCCACCGTGCGGGTCAGGGATCCGCATCATCAAAATGCGACCGTCTCCGTCCATGTCTTCAATGGTCAAGCCATCTACATGGGGTTCGTCCCATGGATAGGGGCGGGTGGAGGAGCGGATGTGGCGAGGCCGATCGGCCAATGCCAGTTCTGCGCCGTCTGGGTTGAGTCGCGGTATCAAATAAATGGCGCGCGTACTGAGCAACTCAGTGACTTGTGCGTCCTCACCATCTTTGCTCAGCAACTGGTGCAACCAATACAGGCAAGCGGTGCTGGCCGTCAATTCTGCTGCATGAATGTTGCCGTCCACCCAGAAGGCGGGCTTGTCAATGTCGGCGCCGGTGCTTTTGCGCGTCAGTACCAAAATCCAAATGGGGCGGTCTTCGTAGCTGCGACCCAGTTCACGCAGTTCTACCAAATCTGGTCTGGCCTTGGCAAAGTCTTCTAACAGTTGCGTCAATTCGGTGTGCTTGTAAAACCGATCGAATTCAGGTTGGGGTAGCTTGGCAGGGCTGTGAGAAGCTTGTGACATGTTGGCGTTCAGAAAATCGTTGCACAAGGCCTCAGCATACCAAGCCTTTCAGCAAATTTAAAAACCTTGCTCGCTTTAAAGCAGGGCTGTGAGGATCATGCCTAAGCCAAACAAGGCAAGCGCAAGCAAGGTTCTCACAGCAAATAAACTGATCACAGGTTTGACTGGAAAAACATGCGTTTTTTCAATGGCGGCCCATTTGTGCATGAACTTGTCGGCTTGATTGGCGCGGGTTGCAAACCGCACAAAATCGCGTCGACTCCGATATCGCACCATGGCCACGTAGTGCCAGTTATCAGCGCCATCGGGCGTGACAAAGCTCCCCGATTTTCGGGCGATAAATATGACCAAATTGCCATAGCGCAGCAAGTCACGGATGATGGATTTGCCATAGCGTTTGTCGGCCTCTCGGGGGTCGTCGCCGAAATGAGAGCCTTCTGGATAAAGGGCTTTGGCACGGTATCGCACCAAGTTTTGCATGACAAATTCTTTGCCATCGTCGGATGCCAACAAGTCTCTTAAGTCTTGTATTTCTGCTGAATTGTCGCGGGCGGGGTCAGTGCTTTGCAGTTTACCAAGTGCCTCTTCGATTTCTTGGGGCGACATGGGCTGACCGTTGCCGCCGTACCAAAACCAGAAAAACACATAGAACAGGGTCAAGGACACGACAATGACAAACAT
This sequence comes from Comamonadaceae bacterium, assembly GCA_947487355.1. Lineage (GTDB taxonomy): Bacteria > Pseudomonadota > Gammaproteobacteria > Burkholderiales > Burkholderiaceae_C > Limnohabitans_A. The sequence continues at coordinate 3,257 of CANKXC010000007.1, forward strand.
GGGCTTGATCCTTTAGAAATGCGAGGGGTCTTAAGGCGAAGTGACAACGAATGCGGTCTGGTGAAATTCTAAGCAGTCAATTCATTGGAACATAAACAGCAAGCAAGTCCGCTTATCAGGGAAAAACCTAGCCAAATAGAAGAAAAAACGCATGTTCTTGCCTCGAAATCTCAGCACAATGCCCTCACTGCAAAGGTCTCTGCTTTAGGGCAATATTTGCATTCCATTTAAACACTGCTTAACGCTTGTCATTTGAAAGTATTTTATGAACTCAAAGTTGATTCTTGATCACGTTTACGGACACGAAAAAACACTTGCAAGCCGTGTCTATATGACCCAACCCATTGGGCAAGGACAAGTGATTGACTACACATGGCAAGAGACCATGCGCCAAGCGCGTTCAATGGCGGCGTACCTGCAGGCTCAAAATTTAAAGCCAGGTGATCGCGTCGCCATTCTTTCTAAAAATTGTGCGCATTTCATCATGGCAGAGTTGGCCATCTGGATGGCCGGTGGCACAACGGTTGCTATTTTCCCAACTGAATCGGGTGAAACCATTCGCTTTGTGTTGGATCACAGCGAGGCCAGTTTCTTATTTGTTGGCAAACTGGACACATGGCCCTTGCAAGTGCCATTTGTGCCCGCCAGCTTGCCCTGCATTGCATTTCCACTAGCGCCCAGCAACACCTACACAAAGTGGGACGATGTGGTTAGCCAAACCTCGCCCATCGTTGGCGACATTGCAAGAGCGCCGTCCGACTTGGCCATGATCATGTACACATCGGGTTCTACTGGACAACCCAAAGGCGTGATGCACAACTTTGAGCGTATTTCTGAGGCATCAGATGGCATCGTGAAAACCTTGATTGAAAACCTGGGCGATCGTGACGACAACCGCATCCTCTCTTATTTGCCTTTGGCCCACGTTTTTGAACGTGCATGGGTGGGTGCCAGTTCGTTGACGCACGGCAGGACACATGTCTATTTTGCTGAATCCTTAGACACCTTCATTCAAGACTTGAACCGTGCCAAACCCACCATGTTCATCTCGGTGCCTCGCTTGTGGCTCAAATTCCAGCAAGGTGTTTTCAGCAAAATGCCGCCTGCAAAATTGAATTTGCTTTTGAGCATTCCATTGCTGGGGGGTGTGGTCCGCAAGAAAATTCTCAAAGGCTTGGGCCTTGACCATGTCATTTTGGCAGGCAGTGGTTCGGCGCCTATTCCTGCAGAGCTCATTGTTTGGTATCGCAAGCTAGGGCTTAACCTTTTAGAGGGTTATGCCATGACAGAAGACTTTGCTTACTCTCACAATTCAACCACCAAAATAAATGCACCGGGTTGTGTGGGTGTTCCCCTAGAAGGTGTTGAAGCCAAAATCAGTCCTGAGGGCGAAATTCTGGTGAAGTCACCTGGACAAATGGTGGGTTATTACAAGCGTCCCGATTTGGATGCTGAGTCATTTACGGCAGATGGGTTTTTCAAAACCGGCGATCAAGGTTCTCAACGCGCTGACGGCCTTTTGAAAATCACAGGTCGCGTGAAAGAACTTTTCAAAACATCCAAAGGCAAATACGTCGCGCCGGCCCCAATTGAAAACAAACTCAATGTTCACCCCATGATTGAGATGAGCATTGTTTCAGGCGTTTCTCAATCTGCGGCATATGCCATGGTCGTGCTTGCGGAAGATATTCGCCCGAAGATGAACGATCCACAAGTAAGAGCCGACGTTGAAACACAATTGGCAGAGCACTTGGAGAAGGTCAATGGCGAGTTGGTTGAATACGAAAAACTGCGTATGTTGGTCATCGCCAACGAAGCATGGTCTATCGAAAATGGCTACCTCACCCCCACTATGAAAATTAAACGCAGCCGCATTGAGGCATCCGTTGAAAGTCAGGTTGATTCTTGGTATCAAAAAAATGGCAGCGTTTTCTGGGCTTAAGCTCGCAATGTCATAATTCTCATCGAGCTTTTTTCCGCCCTAAATTGGAATTTGAAATGAATTTGAATCGCGTGTTGTGCAAGTATGTTGGCGTCATTTGTTTGGCTTCTTTGAGCTTGGGAGCCTTTGCCCAAGGCGCTTTTCCAAACAAGTCTCTCAAAATTGTGGTGCCCTTTGGTGCAGGTGGCGTGGCAGATTTAACCGCACGTACCGTGGCCCAAAAGCTAGGTGAAAATTTGGGTCAGAGCATCGTCATCGAAAACAAGCCCGGCGCGGGCGGTGTTGTGGCAACCGACTCGGTTGCCAAATCTGCGCCGGATGGCTACACGCTGCTCTTGATGTCAAACGCTACCGCTGTCAGTGCAGGTCTTTTCAAAACCTTGCCCTACGATGCAGAAAAAGATTTGACGCCACTTTCTATTTTGGGCACCTTCGACATTGCCATTGTGGTGAACAACGACTCCAAGTTTTCCAATTTGGCGGACTTGCTCAGTTTTGCAAAGGCCAATCCAGGCAAGCTCAACATTGGCAGTATCAATGTGGGTAGCACGCAAAACTTGGCAGCAGAATTGTTCAAGTCGACAGCGGGCATCGATGCGCAGGTGGTTCCCTTCAATGGCACACCTGCTGTTTTGACTGCTTTGCGTGGCGGCCAAATTGATGTGGGTGTAGAGATTTTGGCGCCGGTTCTGCCGCAAATTAAAGGTCAGGCTTTGCGAGCTTTGGCTGTCACGGGCGACAAGCGCGCAGCGGCCTTGCCTCAAGTCCCCACCGCCAAAGAATCTGGCATTCGAAATTTGTATGCGGCCTCATGGAACGCTTTGGCAGCGCCTGCCAAAACACCCAAAGATGTGGTTCAAAAATTAAACCAAGAAATTCAGAATGCCTTGAATCATCCTGATGTTCGTAAAAAACTCCAAGACATGAACGTTGAGCCTCAGCCTAGCACTTTGCAGCAAGCAGCCGATCTGCTAAGCAGTGAAACCAAAAGGTGGGGAGATGTGATTCAACGTGCGGGCATTCAAAAGCAATAAGCAGATGGCGCTGAATGTTTGACATTCTTGCCATAACTGTACCCATCTATGTGGCAATTGGGCTCGGGTATGGCTTAACGCGTTGGGGTGTTTTTGCCAAAACCGACATGCGGGCATTTGGCACCTTCGTCGTCAAGGTGGCCATGCCCGCCTTGTTGTTCAATGCCTTGTCACAAAGATCATTAAGTGACATTCTCAATTCAGAATATGTTGCCGCGTATGCGCTGGCATCACTCATCACCTTAATTTTGAGCGTCGCCTGGGCTTTGAAGGTCCTCAAGACGACGCGCAGCATGAGTGCTTGTATGGGCTTGGGCATGACCTGTTCCAACAGCGGTTTTGTAGGTTATCCCATTGCGCTTCTTAGTTTGGGGCCCATTGCTGGCGTCTCTCTGGCGCTGAACATGATTGTCGAGAACCTCATCATCATCCCGCTAATGTTGGCCTGGGCAGAAACAGGATCGGGTCAACAACGCTGGCATCAAATTTTCATTCAGACCCTGAAAGGCATGCTGAAGAATCCCATGATTTGGGGCATTGTTCTGGGCTTTGCATTTTCTTGGTTTAGCATCCAATTGCCCGCCAGTTTGAGTCGTGCTGTGACGCTTTTTGCGCAGGCCAGCGGTGCACTTTCTTTGTTTGTCATAGGAGGCAGTTTGGTGGGCTTGCCTGTGCGTGGCATGGAATCCCGTGTGGCTCAAATTACGTTCGGTAAATTGATTGTTCATCCTTTGGTCATGTGGGCTGTTTTAACTTGGCTCATTCCTATCTCGGATCCGGTTTTAAGAACGGCTGTCTTGCTAACCTGTGCCATGCCCATCATGGGCATCTATCCCATCTTGACCCAAAAGCATGGCCATGACGGACTCAGTGCGGCTGCATTGTTGGTGACCACCATCGCCTCCTTTGTCACTCTCAATTTGCTGCTTTGGGTGCTTCAAGCACAGAGCCTTTTAATTTGAGTCAGCCTTCATCAGCTTTAACTTGACCTGACGTCATCACGGGTCCCCAAAGCTGATGGGTATTCATTCATGCAGGCGCTAATAGTTTTTGTGCAATCTCTCTGATCAGACTAAGCGTGGCTTGTTGTGTGAGTGTGGACGGGCGTAATGAACTTACAACACTGCAAAGTTGAATGCTCAATGGCGGATCACTAATAGGTCTGGTGGAAAATGCAGATGGATTGATCGAGCGAGTGACAGCGTTGCGCGACAAAATGGCTGAACCAGCACCATCGGCCACCAATTCCAAGATGGAGGTGACACCATCAATTTCCAGTGCAATTTGAGGTTGACTTCCAATGCGCGCCATTTCAGATTCCACATGCATCCTGATGGCGTTGGGCCGGCTTGGAATGACCAATGGAAGTTTGGCCACATCTTTAAGTCGAATGGGCGGTGGGGGAGGGTCTTCCTGCAATGCTGAAGGACGTGCTTGTACCAACCAAAGCTCTTCCTGAACGAGGTGAGCGATTTCCAATCCATTGGTTGCCTTGGGGTTGTACAACAAAGCAATGTCGAGTCGGCCATTCAACAAGCTCTCTTGCATGGCGGCCGTCAATCCTTCTGATATGGACAACTGTGCGTCAGGCATTTTTGCTCTGAAGGCGCGCGTCAAAGGAACGGTCAACACCCTGGCCACGCTGGGTGGCAGGCCCAAGGCCACTTTGCCACTGAGGCCGCTTCTGGCTCGTGCCATTTCTTCTTGGGCTCTTTCCACTTGGTGAAGAATGCCGCGGCCGTGCTCTAACAGCAACTGACCGGCTTCGGTAGGGCTGGCACCCCGACCATTTCGCTTCAGTAAATTTTGACGCAGCTCAACCTCTAGCAATCTAATTTGGCGGCTGAGGGCCGGTTGTGCGACATTCAGCGCAATGGCTGCTCGCGTGAAGCTACCCATCTCGGCAACACGAACAAAGTATTCAAGTTGTTTGAGGTCCATATATTTAATTTTCCATAACGGATGTTCAGATATTCTATTTTGTTCTAACAGGTAGTGTCCAGTCTGACTTGGCGTTCTTGGGTCTTCGATTGAGAATCTCCCAGTTGTCAACATCAATCCATTCACGTTGCTGATTTCTATGAATCAAAGTTCACATACCGCCATTCCGTGTCTGTTAATGAGGGGCGGTACCTCCAAGGGACCATTTTTCAATGAGGCTGATCTGCCTTCAGACATCGCCACCCGAGACCGGGTTTTGTTGGCGGCCATGGGATCCCCTGACAAACGACAAATTGACGGCTTGGGCGGTGCGCACCCCTTGACCAGCAAGGTGGGCATTGTTCGAAAAAGCTCAGAACCCGGTGTCGATCTGGACTTTTTGTTTGCGCAGTTGCAACCCGACAAGGACACCGTCGACACCACCCCCAACTGCGGCAACATGTTGGCTGCTGTTGTGCCTTTTGCCCTCGAGACGGGTATGGTCAAAGCGCAGGGCGATCAAAGCACATTTCGTGTTCTGACCTTGAACACAAACATGCAATGCGACATTACTGTTGATACCATGGGCGGTGTTGTGCAGTACGAAGGTACTGCGCGAATTGATGGTGCGCCAGGTACATCTGCGCCAGTCGTCATCAATTTCTTGGACACAGCGGGCTCTGTGTGCGAAGGCTTGTTGCCAACTGGCCGTGTCAAAGACACATTGACAGTGACAGGTGCTGGGTTTGAGCCATTCACGCTGGATGTCACATGCATCGACAACGGGATGCCCTTGGTAATGTTCAAAGCCACCGATGTAGGCCGCACAGGCTATGAGTCAGTGGCCGACATGAATGCCGACGCAGAACTCAAGACCAAAATTGAAGCATTGAGATTGCAGGTGTCTCTTTTGATGGGGCTGGGTGACGTGAGTCAAAAAAATTATCCCAAAATGACGCTCATTGCAGCGCCCCAAAACGGCGGCGCCATTGCCACAAGAAGTTTTATTCCCCATGTTTGCCACGATGCCATTGGGGTTTTGGCCGCTGTCACTGTGGGCACCGCATGTGTGCTTCAAGGCTCTGTGTGTGAAGGCGTTGCAGTGATGCCATCGGGCTTGACCAAGAACGTGTCTGTTGAACATCCCACGGGTGAATTTAGTGTGGCCTTGCAAACAGAACCTGCGAGTCATTTGCCTGGCGGTCAACTGGTCAAACAAGCCGCTTTGCTGCGGACCGCGCGTTTGCTGATGCGAGGAGAGGCCATGGTGCCGGCATCGATTTGGGCTGGCCAAGCTTAAAGAAATTTCAGTCATTTATTTTTATTCATTGGAAACAACATGAGTCAACAAACACCATTGATCATTGACTGTCATGGTCACTACACCACTGCGCCCAAGGCCCTTGAAAATTGGCGCAATGCGCAAATTGCAAACTTGAACACGCCAGAGCTAGGGCCCAAAGTTGCTGACCTCAAAATCAGCGACGATGAGTTGCGTGAATCCATTGAAACCAATCAATTGCGCTTGATGAAAGAGCGCGGTTCTGACGTCACATTGTTCAGCCCGCGCGCCAGTTTCATGGCCCATCACATTGGCGATTTCAATGTGTCATCTACCTGGGCGGCCATTTGCAATGAGTTGTGCTACCGCGTCAGTCAACTGTTTCCAGAACACTTTGTGCCTGTGGCCATGTTGCCTCAATCGCCAGGCGTTGACCCTGCCACATGCATTCCTGAAATGGAAAAATGCATCAAAGAGTTTGGCAATGTGGGTATCAACTTAAACCCAGACCCATCGGGTGGCCACTGGACCTCGCCGCCCTTGAGCGACAAACACTGGTACCCCATTTACGAAAAAATGGTGGAGTACAACGTGCCCGCCATGATTCACGTGAGCACCAGCTGCAACAGCTGTTTTCACACCACAGGCGCTCACTATTTGAATGCCGATACCACAGCCTTCATGCAGTGTCTCACTTCTGATTTGTTCAAAGATTTTCCAACCTTGAAGTTTTTGATTCCCCATGGCGGCGGTGCGGTGCCTTACCACTGGGGACGCTTCCGTGGGTTGGCGCAAGAACTCAAAAAGCCATTGTTGAAAGATCACTTGCTCAACAACATCTTTTTTGACACCTGCGTGTATCACCAGCCCGGCATTGATTTGTTGACCAAAGTGATACCAGTGGAAAACATTTTGTTTGCTTCTGAAATGATTGGTGCGGTGCGTGGCATAGACCCAGAAACAGGCCATTATTTTGACGATACCAAGCGCTATATCCAGTCATCCGACATTTTGAACGACGATCAGCGTTACAAAATTTACGAAGGCAATACACGCCGTGTGTTCCCTCGCTTAGATGCACATTTAAAAGCCAAGGGCCTTTAATTTTCTGTGCTCTGAATCCTGCAACTTAACTCAATGAAATGACCATGACAGAACTCGGAATTGTCAAACGTAACATCACCCGCGCAGACAAAGCGGCCGTCGAAAAATTAGGCCGCTTTGGTGTGGCCACTGTCCACGAAGCCATGGGCCGCGTTGGCTTGATGCAAAGATACATGCGTCCCATCTACAGTGGTGCGCCCGTGTCGGGTACTGCCGTCACGGTGTTGTTGCACCCCGGTGATAACTGGATGATGCACGTCGTCGCAGAGCAAATTCAGCCCGGCGATGTGGTGGTTGCCGCAATCAGCGCAGACAACTGCGATGGTTTCTTTGGCGACTTGTTGGCCACATCGTTCATGGCCCGTGGTGCCAAAGCCTTGATCATCGATGCGGGTGTTCGCGATGTCCGCGAATTGACGGCCATGGGCTTTCCTGTCTGGAGTAAAGGCATCAGCGCCAAGGGCACCATCAAATCAACCTTGGGCTCTGTCAACATTCCAGTGGTGTGTGCGGGCGTCAATGTCAATCCTGGTGATGCTGTTGTGGCCGATGACGACGGCGTGGTGGTGGTCCCTGCAGCGTGGGCTCAAAAAGTGGCGGATGCAGCCGAGGCACGTGAAGCCAATGAGGGTGAGAAGCGCGCCAAATTGGCGGCAGGCGTTTTAGGTTTGGACATGTACAACATGCGTGAGCCTTTGGCCAAAGCAGGTATGAAGTACATCGATTAATTCACTTGTAGAAATTTAAACATCATGGAATTTCAAAAAACTCCTGGTTGGCTAGACTGGTACGCAGGCCCTAGCAAACCAAAATTCAAATTACCGGCAGGTGCCGTCGATGCGCATTGCCATGTGTTTGGTCCTGGCGCTGAATTTCCCTACGCACCAGAGCGCAAGTACACGCCATGCGATGCCTCTAAACATCAGTTGTACGCGCTACGCGACCACTTGGGTTTTGCGCGCAATGTGGTGGTGGGTGCCACATGCCACGGCACTGACAACCGTGCAACGGTTGATGCATTGCTAAATTCGAATGGCAAAGCACGCGGTGTTGCCTCCGTGAAGCGCTCAGTCACTGACGAAGAATTGCAGGCCATGCATGACGCAGGCATTCGCGGTGTTCGTTTTAACTTTGTCAAGCGCTTGGTCGACTTCACACCCAAAGAAGAATTGATGGAAATTGCCACCCGCATTGGCAAGTTGGGTTGGCATGTCGTGATCTATTTTGAAGCGGTAGATTTGCCAGAGCTGTGGGACTTTTTCACAGGCTTGCCTACCATTGTGGTGGTGGACCATATGGGCACGCCCGATGTTAAATTGCCTGTTGATGGCCCTCAATTTCAATTGTTCATGAAGTTCATGCGCGAGCATCCAAATGTTTGGAGCAAGGTGACTTGCCCTGAGCGTTTGTCGGTCTCAGGTGCGCCTGCTTTAAACGGCGAGCAAAATGCGTATCAAGACGTGGTTCCTTTTGCCAAGGCCATCGTTGAAGCGTTTCCAGATCGCGTTTTGTGGGGCACAGATTGGCCGCACCCCAATCTGAAAAAACACATGCCAGACGATGGTTTGTTGGTGGACTTTATTCCCCACATTGCCACCACCCCTGAACAACAACAAAAATTGTTGGTCGACAACCCGATGCGCTTGTACTGGCCTGAGGAGAAAATTTAATGTCTTTAGACAAACCCTATTTGGATGTGCCCGGTACCATCATTTTCGATGCCGAACAAAGCCGCAAAGGCTATTGGATCAATCAGTTTTGCATGTCGCTCATGAAAGCTGAAAACCGTGAACGATTCAAAGCCAATGAACGTGCCTACCTTGATGAGTGGGACATGACCGAAGAGCAGAAGCAAGCCGTGATGGCCCGCGACTTGAATTGGTGCATGCGCACGGGTGGCAACATCTATTTCTTGGCCAAAATTGGTGCCACTGACGGCAAGAGCTTCCAGCAAATGGCTGGCTCTATGACGGGCATGACCGAAGAAGAGTATCGCAACATGATGATCAGTGGTGGTCGCTCTGTCGAGGGCAATCGATTCATTGGCGAAGACGGCGACGCACAAGCACACAAGCAACCTCAAGGCTCGGCCGCTAAGAAAGCAAACTGATCATGGCAAAAATTACAGCCTCTGTATTTACCTCACACGTCCCAGCCATTGGCGCAGCGCTAGATCTGGGTAAAACCCAAGAACCCTATTGGCAGCCTCTTTTTAAAGGCTACGAATATGGCAAGCAATGGATGAAAGACAACAAGCCCGATGTGATTTTCTTGGTCTTCAACGACCACGCTACCGCATTCAGCTTGGACTTCATTCCAACTTTTGCCATAGGCACCGCCGCTGAATTTCAACCCGCCGATGAAGGCTGGGGACCTCGTCCTGTGCCAGTGGTCAAAGGCCATCCAGATTTGGCGTCGCACATTGCACATTCAGTGATTCAGCAAGATTTCGACCTCACCATTGTCAACAAGATGGATGTCGATCATGGTTTGAGTGTGCCTTTGTCCTTGATGTGCGGACAGCCGTCTGCCGACAAATTTGAATGGCCCTGTCCAGTCATTCCGTTTGCAGTCAATGTGGTTCAATATCCTGTGCCAAGCGGACAGCGTTGCTACAACTTAGGCAAGGCCATTCGCAAAGCCATTGAAAGCTACGACCAAGACATTAACGTGCACATCTGGGGCACAGGCGGCATGAGCCACCAACTTCAAGGCGCACGTGCAGGCTTGATCAACAAAGAATTTGACAATGCCTTCTTAGACAAGCTCATCAATGACCCACAAGCTGCGGCGGACATTCCCCACATTGACTATGTGCGTGAGGCGGGCAGTGAAGGCATTGAGTTGGTCATGTGGCTCATTGCACGCGGTGCAATGAACGATGTAGCGGGCGGCAAAGCGCCGGTGGTCAAACACCGCTTCTATCATGTGCCTGCGTCCAACACGGCGGTAGGGCATCTGATTTTAGAAAATCAATTTTGAACAGAGGAATGAAGTGATGTCGAAAAACATTAAAGTGGCATTGGCAGGTGCGGGTGCATTTGGAATTAAGCACTTAGACGGTATCAAGAACATTGATGGCGTTGAGGTTGTTTCATTGATCAGCCGTGACCTTGAAAAAACAAAAGAAGTGGCTGACAAATATGGCATCAAGCACATCACCACCAACTTGGCGGACAGCTTGGCCTTGCCAGAAGTAGACGCTGTCATTTTGTGCACCCCCACACAAATGCATGCGGCGCAATCTATTGCATGCTTGAAAGCGGGTAAGCACGTTCAAGTAGAAATTCCATTGGCAGACAGTTGGAAAGATGCCGAAGAAGTGGTGTGCCTTGCCAAGGAAACGGGCAAGGTGGCCATGTGCGGTCACACCCGTCGTTTCAATCCCAGCCACCAATGGGTTCATCAAAAAATCAAAGCAGGCGAGTTCAACATTCAGCAAATGGATGTTCAAACTTACTTCTTCCGTCGCACCAATATGAATGCCTTGGGCCAAGCTCGCAGCTGGACCGATCATTTGTTGTGGCACCATGCGGCCCACACCGTTGACTTGTTTGCCTACCAAGCGGGCAGCCCCATCGTCAAAGCCAATGCAGTTCAAGGGCCTATTCACCCTACGCTGGGCATTGCCATGGACATGAGCATTCAGTTGCAAGCAGCCAACGGCGCCATTTGCACTTTGAGCTTGTCCTTTAATAACGATGGCCCTCTGGGCACATACTTCCGATACATTGGCGATACAGGCACATATTTGGCTCGCTATGACGATTTGTTTACCGGCAAGGAAGAGAAAATTGATGTGTCCAATGTGGCCGTGTCCATGAACGGTATTGAGTTGCAAGACCGCGAGTTCTTTGCGGCCATCCAAGAAGGTCGTGAGCCAAATTCAAGTGTGGCGCAAGTCTTGCCATGCTACAAAGTTTTGCACGATCTCGAGTTGCAACTGACAGCTTGAAGTTCATGTTGCATCTCAAAATGGCTGTGAAGTTCACAGCCATTTTTTTTAGGTTAGATTGATTTTCTGATTAACTAGATGGTACATTTCGCCCATGGCGACCGCTGTCAAAAAAACTCCCCTCAAACAAACTTCAAGAACCAACGATCCAGAACGGACGATGGCTGAAATCTTGTTGGTGGCCAATAAAGAGTTTGCAGACAAAGGCTTGGCAGGCGCGCGAATCGACGAGATTGCTGCTGCAACGCGCACCAGCAAGCGCATGATTTATTATTATTTTGCAAGCAAAGAAGGCTTGTATTTGGCGGTGCTAGAGGCAGCTTATCGCCGCATGCGTCAAATTGAATCCGACTTGCACCTTGAAGATTTAGAACCCGTTCAGGCGCTGAAAGCGTTGGTTGAATTTACCTACGATCACCATCAAGCGAATGAGAATTTCATTCGCTTGGTCATGAATGAAAACATCCAGCGTGGTGAATACCTTGGCCAGAGCAAAGACATCCAACAACTCAATGGTTCTGCGCTTCAGACCATTCAAAATTTATACGACCGGGGTGTGAAGAGTGGCGTTTTTAGACCAGGACTGACACCCTTGGACATTCACTCCGCCATTTCGGCTTTGTCCTTTTTCAATGTGTCCAACCAGCACACTTTTGGTCTTATTTTCAATCACAAGCGTTCTTCAGGTAAGGCCCAAACCCTCCAAAGAGCGCATGTGGTGAGTCTCATTTTGAATTTTGTCGCCAAACCCCAGAGCTAGATCGAATTGTTATAACAGATAGCTGGTTATGCAATCAAATTCTAGGGTTTTTACTTATATTTACTAAACTAACTGTTTTGTACATTTTGTGCAGCACTCAACAATCCCCACATCGCTCATGAACAAGTTTCTTGATTTCTACTGTAAATGTCTCAAAGTCATCATGGCTGCGTGCTTGGCGATCATGGTCGTTTTGGTGTTTGGCAATGTGGTGCTGCGTTATGCATTCAATTCAGGCCTCACCATTTCTGAAGAACTCTCTCGCTGGTTGTTTGTTTGGGTGACTTTTCTGGGCGCCATCGTGGCCATGAAAGAGGGCGCACATTTGGGCTCAGACACCTTGGTCTCTCGTTTGTCACTGGCCAAACAAAAAGTTTGTTATGTGATTGGCCATCTTCTGATGCTCGGCATTTGTTATTTGCTATTTAAAGGCTCGTACGAGCAAGTCATCATCAACTTAACAACCACCAGCGCAGTGATGGAAATCTCCATGGCCATGTTCTATGGTTGTGGCTTGGTCTTGTCAGTATCAGGTGCTGTTATTTTGATCAATCAATTGGTGCGGTTGGCACGCGGTCAGTTGTCAGACGGCGAATTAATTGGCATTCGTGAATCAGAGGAAGAGCCGGTCGATGTGCCCGCACCTTTGAAATAAGAAAGAACACCATGACCATTGCCGTCTTCTTAGGATCCTTGCTTGCCGCTATGGCATTGGGCGTTCCAATTGCTTTTTCCTTGCTAATTTGTGGCGCTGCCTTGATGTGGCACATGAACATGTTTGATGCCCAAATTTTGGCGCAGAACGTCATCGAAGGTGCCAACAGTTTCCCTTTGCTCGCTGTCCCGTTTTTCATGCTTGCGGGCGAAATCATGAACACTGGCGGGCTGTCACGCCGCATTGTCGATTTTGCATTGGCGCTGGTCGGTCATATCCGCGGCGGCTTGGGCTATGTCACCATTGTGGCGGCTATTTTGTTGTCGGCCCTGTCTGGCTCTGCTGTTGCCGATGCCGCTGCTTTGACGGCCTTGTTGTTGCCCATGATGGTCAAGGCTGGCCATGACAAATCAAGAAGCAGTGGTTTGATTGCTGCCTGTGGTGTGATTGGTCCCATCATTCCGCCCTCCATTGGTTTCGTTATTTTTGGCGTGGCCGCCAACGTGTCAATCAGCAAGTTATTTTTGGCTGGCATTTTTCCTGGCATCGTTTTGAGTGCAGGCTTGTGGATTACTTGGTGGTGGTTAACTCGCAAAGAGCATTTAGAACCGCCACCCAGAAAATCGACAGCCGAGGTATTGAAAGCCTTGCGCGATGCAGGCTGGGCTTTGATGCTGCCACTGATTATTTTGGTGGGTTTGCGCATGGGTGTGTTTACACCCACAGAGGCGGCTGTGGTGGCTGCTGTGTATGCGCTCTTTGTTGCCACTGTGATCTACAAAGAACTCAAATGGCGCCAGTTGTATGCCGTCTTTGAAACAGCTGCTCGCACCACAGCCGTGGTCATGTTTTTGGTCGCTGCGGCCATGGTGTCTGCGTGGCTCATTACGGTGGCCAATTTGCCCGGTCAAGTGGTCACGTTGCTGCAGCCCTTGTTGGATAACCCGACCTTGCTCTTGATGGCCATCATGGTGCTGGTCATGATTGTGGGCACAGCCATGGACATGACGCCCACCATTTTGATATTGACACCTGTGTTGATGCCGATTGTTAAAGCGGCCGGTATTGACCCCGTTTATTTTGGTGTGTTATTCATCATCAACAACTCAATCGGATTGGTGACGCCACCCGTGGGCACTGTGCTGAATGTGGTTGCGGGCGTGGGCCGCATGCGCATGGATGAAGTTACCAAAGGGGTCATGCCCTTCATGGCGGTGCAATTCTTGATCATGTTCTTGATGGTGCTATTTCCATCAATCATCATGGTGCCGGCCCGTTGGTTCTATTGACCCACTCATTTTCCATTCACTGCTTGTTCGGGTACGCCTTGCAGTTGAATCTTTGTTTTGCGTACGACCATCAATTTCATCAGGAGACACAGATATGAAACGTGTTTTTATCAAGACAGTTTTGGCAAGCGTTGCTTTGGCTGCCATGGGCGTTGCTTACGCACAAGAAAAAACCATTAAGTTTGCCAATCAAAACGCCGTGGGCCACCCCATTGTTCAAGGCATGGAAAAGTTCAAAGAGATCGTTGAAAAACAATCTGGCGGCAAAATCAAGGTCAATGTTTTTCCGGGCGGCGCCTTGGGCAGCGACCAAGCCAACGTGTCAGCCATTCAAGGTGGCGCTTTGGAAATGGCATCCATGAACTCTGGTATTTTTGCCAGCCAAGTCAAAGACTTTGCGGTGTTCGATTTCCCTTTTATGTTTGCTAGCGGCAAGGAAGCTGATGCGGTGGTGGATGGTGCATTCGGTAAGAAAATGCATGCCAAGTTGGAAGAAAAAGGTTTGGTCGGTTTGGGCTACTACGAATTGGGCTTCCGTCACATGTCCAACAGCAAGCGCCCCATCAACAAAGTTGCAGACATTGACGGTTTGAAATTGCGCGTCATTCCAAACCCTATCAACGTTGACTGGGTCAAAGCATTGGGCGCAAACCCAACACCGCTGCCATTCCCTGAGTTGTACGCAGCGCTTGAGCAAAAAGCTGTTGACGGACAAGAAAATCCAGTGGCCACCATCAACGGCGCTAAGCTGTACGAAGTGCAAAAGAACTTGGTTCTGACGGGTCACCAATACAACCCACAGTCAGTGGTCATCAGCAAAAAATTCTGGGACACATTGTCTGCTGCAGAAAAGAAAATTGTGTCTGATGCAGTCGCTGAATCTTCTAAATTCCAGCGTACAACTGCGCGCGCACTGGAAGCAGGTACTCTGGAAGGTCTGAAGAAAAATGGCATGGCTGTGACCGCGCTGCCTGACTCTGAAATGGCCATCTTGCGTGAAAAAATGAAGCCCGTCATTGCCAAGCATGGTGAACCCATTGCCGCCACCGTGGCTGAGTTGCAGGCCGAGTTGACCAAATTGCGCAAGTAATTCAGGTATCAACCAGATCCAATTCAAACAGGTCAAACAGTAGACCTTTATGTCATTCCATTGCGAAGTCTCTAAGCTTGCCTTAGAGCTTCGCATTTTTATTTGCGCATCATGAACATCGACGGCAACACCGAGTTGATCGCCCACATTGGCTATCCAACGCACAGTTTTAAATCGCCCCTGATTTACAACCCTTATTTTGAGCAAGAGGGTATTAACGCATTGGTGGTGCCCATGGGCTGTCAAACAGCGCATTACCCAGAATTTTTAAAGTCGGTGTTCAACCTGAGCAACATTCGCGGTGCGCTAATTACCATGCCGCACAAGGTCACAACCGTGGGCCTGCTTGATGAAGTAACACCTACAGTCAAAGTGGCTGGTGCTTGCAATGCCGTCAAACGAGACGATAAGGGCCGTTTGGTGGGCGATATGTTTGATGGCGCAGGCTTTGTACGCGGCGTCAAGCGCAAAGGTTTTGGGCTGCAAGGCAAACGAGTTTTGGTGGTGGGTTGCGGTGGCGTAGGTTCTGCCATTGCTGCTTCTTTGGCGGCAGAACAAATTGCAGCCATCAGTTTGTTTGATGTGAACACTGCTTCTTGCGAGGGCTTAGGCCAACGCTTGCAATCAGAATACCCTCAGATTAAAGTTGAGACTGGTTCCAACGATCCCGAGGGGCATGATTTGGTTGTCAACGCCACACCCATGGGCATGAACGAAGGTGATCCCTTACCCATGGATGTTTCCCGCATTGCCCCAGAAACTTTTGTGGGGGAAGTGGTGATGCGACAAGAGATGACAGCCTTTTTACAGGCTGCCAAAAATAGAGGATGTAAAGTTCAGGTAGGCTCGGACATGTTGTTTGAGCAAATTCCAGCTTACTTGGAATATTTTGGATTCAAGACCACCACTGCCGAAGTGCTTCGCAGTGTGGCCCGCTTGGCTTAATGAATGTCGGAGTATTGAATATGAATTTGCGTACTGTGAATCGTGAAGATGTTCCCGAAATGCCCAATCGTTTGGGCATTCAAGGCATTGAGTTCATTGAATATGCCACCAACAGACCACAAGCTTTGGGTCAGGTTTTGGAGTCCATGGGATTTAGACCCATTGCGCGTCATCGTTCTCGCGAAGTCACCTTGTATCGTCAAGGTGATATGAACTTGGTCGTCAATGCCAATCCAGATGACGCACGGGTAGCTGCCACCGCAGATGGTCAAGCCGAAATTGCAGCGGTGGCGTTTCGTGTGCAAGATGCACTCAAGGCACACACGCGTTGCATTGACTTAGGTGCTTGGGCTGTGACCAGTCATGCACAGGCCATGGAGCTGCACATTCCCGCCATTCACGGCCCTGGCGGCACACGGTATTATTTTGTCGATCGTTGGCAAGAGTTCTCCATCTACGACATCGATTTCAAACCTATTCCTACAGTCGATCAAAACCCTGCAGCAGTTGAAGGCATGAGTTATTTTGGCTTGGTTCAATACATTGGTTCGGCCAGAAGCGAAGACTGGATGGCCTATTACGAAAACATGTTTGACTTCAGCGTCATCCCCGACGAAGAACGATTTGGCATCTTGCCCAAAGGCAAACTGATGAAGAGCCCCTGTGGCAAATTTTTGTGGCAACTCATTGAGCCCGATCCTTGGATGGAGGGCGACGAATCACCTGAATCACTCAAGCGCATTGGCTTTGGTGTGAAGGATGTGGCCAAGGCCGTTCAAACGCTTAAAAGCAATGGCGTTGAATTTGTAGAGTCCAAAGAATTGCATCCAGAAGACCGCGGTGCGCTAACACGCAGTGCTTTGGGCTCGGTCTCGTTCGAGCTGGTTCACCAACACGATTAAGGATGGCCATGAACTTACTCGACGGTTATGGCATGGACACCATCACGATGGCAGGTCCGCTAGAGGCCAAGCTGGAGGCCATGAAGGGTGCTGGCTTTTCTCAAGTCATGTTAATGGCCCGCGACTTGGTGGGCCATCCGGGGGGCGTCAAGGCTGCTGTCAGGGCGGTTGAGGAAAGCGGTCTTCGGCCTACAGGGTTTCAAGTGCTCAGAGACTTTGAAGGTTTGTCGGGCCACCTCCACAGTTACAAAGTAGACATTGCCAAGTCCATGTTGGAAATGTGTGCGGCCACCGGCAGCAAGGTCTTGCTGGCTTGTTCTTCAACTTCGCGTCATGCCACCGATGACTTGAACTTGATTGCCAAGGACCTCAAAAAACTGGCCATGATGGCCATACCTTTGGGGATCAAAGTGGCCTACGAGGGGCTTTCGTGGGGCCGAACCGTCAATGAATTCTCCACCGCTTGGGATGTGGTTTGCAGAGCCGACTGCCCCAATTTAGGCATTGGCATTGACTCCTTTCACATTTTTGCTGCCAATTCATCCTTGGATGACATTGAGGACATCGACGCTGATCGAATTTTTCTAGCCCAGCTGTCAGATTTCATGTGGCACGAAACCCCCACTTTTGAAGAGCGCATGACCACCGCCCGCACTTTCCGCGTCTTCCCAGGCGAAGGAGTTCACAGCGAGCAGCTGGCCGATTTGGTGCTGCGCATGGAGCGAATCGGTTATCGAGGCGATTACAGTTTTGAAGTGTTCAATGACGACTATCAGCAATTGCCACTAGAAACGGTGGCCGAACGTGCGCGTAAGAGTGCCATTTGGTTGCACCAAGATGTTTTGCATCGTTCGGCACCTCTGCCAAAATGGACACAGCAAGTTCGCGCATAAGACATGAAGGTTTAACATGAAAAATAGAAAGCTGGGTCCGTTTCAAGTCAGTGAAATTGGTTTGGGGTGTATGAACCTTAGCCATGCATACGGTGCGCCTGTGTCATTTGAGCAAGCCGAAAGAGTCCTCTTAACGGCCTTTGATCAGGGTGTGACTTTCTTTGACACGGCAGCTTTGTACGGTTTTGGCACCAATGAAACTTTGGTGGGTCAGGTCCTTAAAAAGCATCGTCAAAAATTCACACTGGCCAGCAAGTGCGGCATGACGGGTGTCGATGTCAAAGGCGATGGCAAGTTGGTGCGTGTCATTGATGGACGCCCCGAAACCATTCGCAGTACTTGCGAGGCGGCATTGAAGCGCCTGCAAACAGATGTCATCGACCTCTACTATTTGCACCGTTGGGACAAGAAAGTGCCCATTGAAGACAGCGTGGGTGCATTGAGTGATCTGGTTCGTCAGGGCAAAATTCAAACCATTGGTTTGTCAGAAGTATCTGCTGCAACTTTGCGCAAAGCCCATGCGGTGCATCCCATTACAGCCGTTCAAACTGAATATTCATTGTGGACTCGCAATCCCGAAATTGCAGTTTTAAAAGCCTGCCAAGAGTTAGGCACCACCTTCGTTGCCTTCAGCCCAGTGGCGCGCGGATTTTTGTGTGGCGAGTTGAACCTGCAAGCTTTCGATGCCAAAGACATTCGCAAATCGATGCCACGCTTTGAGTCTGAAAACTATGTAGCCAACTTAAAATTATTGGCACCCTTTGAGCAACTGGCCAAGGAAGCTGGCTGTTCACCAGCGCAATTGGCTTTGGCTTGGTTGCTGCACAAAGACTCCAACATCATTCCCATTCCTGGCACCACCAGCGTAGAACATTTAATGGACGATTTGGCGTCAGTCAATGTCAAGTTGAGTCCAGAACTTATTCAACAACTGGACCAATTGGTCAATGAAAAAACAGTGGTGGGCAATCGATACAACGATCTAGCCAACTCTGAAGTCGATACTGAATTCTTCTAAAACAGACACCACCATCTAATTCGAGGCCAGCATTAGCGCCTTAAGGAGGGGCCTTCGATGGACAAGCCTTCTGCACGCATTTTTAAAAATAGCTCGAGCTGTCTTAGCTCTCGACTGCCAGCGGGTGGTATGTCAGCTTGAACGCCGGAGTAACAAGCACGAATTCGCCGATCAATGCTGCCCATGCTTTGCCAATTCATTTTGAATATGGGAAAGCCAGTGGGATGGCCAGGCGAGATAATGTCTGCCTGCATTTTTTTGCCAATGTTCTGATCGTGGCAATGCGTACAGGCCAAATTCATTCGCCCCATGCGTTGCATAAATAGTTCGGCACCTGCGTTGAGTTCTTTTTGCCATTCTTCTTTATGCGTGGCGTGGGGTCTGAGCAAGATCGTTTGGTTGTTGCTTTGCTGATGTAGAAGGGCACTCAAGGCCAGCACATCGGGGTCTTCTAAATTCTTGTAGGGCTTTGAAGTTTTTTCAGAGCATTGAACAATTTGATCTTCAAGATTGATGAGTTTCTTCAAATTGGAAGACCATTTTGGAAATTGATTGGCCAAGGTCTTGTTCTTTTCTAAGGGGCCATGACATTGTGCGCAAGACGCCTTAGGGTCGGCGCTTGCCCATAGGGCCTGGCCTTTGTCTAGCCAAAGGCTGATGGGATTGGCCATGGGATCGTTTTGCATCGCCAACATGGCAGGACTTAAAAAAGCATTGCCACTTTGTGTCTGAATAGGCTGACGCTCGCTGGCAACACCGCTTAAGGGCTGCAATGGATCAGAACGCCAGGTCATTAGAGTTTCGACAACTTTTTGAATTTGTAGATCTGTTAGCAGAGCGCGTTTGTCGGTTAACTTCTGCAAGCCGCCTGAGTTACCAAAGGGCGGCATGAGAGTGTTGGGCCGAAGGACTCTGCCATCTTTCACCCACTGCGTCAGGGTTTCACGCGTTAGTTTTGCCCCTACGCCCTTTAAGGATGGACCCAAATTGCTTGCGGTGCCTTGAATGCCGGGCAATTCGTGACACGCCGCGCAATTGCCCAATTGTTTTTGGGTCATGATTTCCATACCCTCATCGAGCGAGCGATTGGTCTGAGCAACTGCGCTAAGCGGCCCCAAGGTGAGTAACAGTGAAAACACAATCCATTGCATAGTCTGCATTGTGTCATTCTTGGTTTTTACAGAGAATTTATGTGAATATAGGGTTAACCCTTAATTTCAAAGGTCGCTTTAAAACTTAGAAACATGCATAATATTTCCAGTCCGAGCGGTCGGTTAATTCAAAAGTGGAATTGACACTGCTCTTTTTAAAGTGCACTTAGGCCCGCCAGGGTTCCAAACAGATGACCACCGTTCTACAAAGTTTTGTCGCCGGCCGCTGGGTCGGCCAACAAGCCGCCCAAGCCCTCTACAGCGCTATCAATGGCAAGGAAGTCGCCTTTGCACATGCAGAGAGCCTCGACTTTGCTGAAGCCCTTGAATACGGCCGCACCACGGGATTGCAGGGCATGCTGGCCATGGATTTTCAACAACGTGCTGCAGCCCTGCGTGCGCTGGCCAAATATTTGGGCGAACGCAAAGAGGAGCTCTACGCCATCTCTGCACACACAGGTTCAACGCGCATCGATTCTTGGGTGGATATCGAAGGCGGTACGGGCACTTTGTTTGCCTATGCAGGCATGGCCGCTAGCGAACTGCCCAGCGGCAATTTGATTCATGAAGGCCCTGTTGCATCTTTAGGCAAGAAGAACACTTTTGCGGGCACCCATATTTTGGTTCCTCGGGGTGGTGTGGCTGTGCACATCAACGCTTTCAATTTCCCGGTGTGGGGTTTGTTGGAAAAATTTGCGCCGACCTTTTTGGCAGGCATGCCCTGCATTGGCAAACCTGCCACTGCAACCAGCTACCTCACAGAAGCTTTGGTGCGAATGATCGACCAATCGGGCATCTTGCCCAAGGGCGCATTGCAACTGGTCATTGGCAGCACCGGCGATTTGCTCGACCGTTTGGACGTGGCCGATGTGGTGACCTTCACAGGTTCAGCCGATACGGCCGCCAAGTTGCGCGTGAATGCCAATTTGGTTCGCAACAGCATCCCCTTCAACGCAGAAGCCGACTCATTGAACTGCGCCATCTTGGCCGATGATGTGACGCCTGACGATGAAGAATTCGATTTGTTCGTCAAAGAAGTGGTGCGTGAAATGACTGTCAAGGCGGGTCAAAAATGTACCGCTATTCGCAGAGCCATCGTGCCCCTCAAGCACTTAGATGCTGTAGCAGAAAAAATCAAAGCACGCCTGTCCAAAGTGGTGGTGGGCGACCCGTCGGTGGAAGGCGTCAAGATGGGCGCATTGGCCTCTAAATCACAGCAGTCGGACGTTGCAGAGCGCGTGGCCTTGTTGCGCCAAAGCGCAGAGTTGGTGTGCGGTGGTGATGCCAGTTTCAGTTTGGTGGGTGAGGGTGTGGCCAACGGTTCATTCTTCCAGCCAACTTTACTTTTATGCCAAAAACCATTGAGCACTGACAGTGTTCATGACGTTGAAGCCTTCGGTCCTGTCAGCACTCTAATGCCATACAACAACATGGAAGAAGCAATGGCACTGGCTAAGCGTGGCAAGGGTAGCTTGGTGGGCTCATTGATCACCAAGACACCTGAAGTGGCGGCCCAAGTGGTGCCCCGTTTGGCAGCCAACCACGGACGCTTGCACGTGCTAGACCGAGAGTCCGCTGGCGAGTCTACGGGCCATGGATCACCCTTGCCATCTCTCAAGCACGGCGGCCCCGGTCGTGCTGGAGGCGGTGAAGAGTTGGGCGGCATTCGCGCCGTGACGCACATGATGCAACGCGCAGCAGTGCAAGGATCACCAACCATGCTGACTGCCATCACGCGCGAATATGCGCGGGGTGCCAAGGTCATTGAAACAGGCACACACCCCTTCAAGCGATATTTTGAAGAATTGCAAATAGGCGAGTCTTTGTTGACGGCTTCCAAGGTCATCGGTGAAGCGGATGTCAAAGCCTTTGGCGAACTCACGGGCGATATGTTCTACATGCACTTTGACGATGAAGCCGCTAAAGCCTCAGCCTTTGGCAAACGCATTGCGCATGGCTATTTGGTCTTGTCCGATGCGGCTGGTTTGTTTGTAGTGGCAGAACCTGGCCCCGTTTTGGCCAACTATGGTTTGGACACATTGCGATTTGTAAAACCTGTGGGCCTGGGCGACAGCATTCAGGTTCGCCTCACCTGCAAACGCAAAATTGACCGAAACAAAAAAGACGCCAATGGCCAAGGGCAGGGCGTGGTGGCTTGGGATGTGGAAGTGACCAACCAAGACCAAGAACTGGTTGCTAGTTACGACATCCTCACCTTGGTCGCCAAAAAGCGTTAAGACAAGTTGACACTAACCCCCACAGTTTATGGGCTTAATTTGTACTCGGATTGGCAAATGAACACGCATCATTTCTAATCCTTGAATCGTTGGGGAGTAGCTTAATTCCTTTGTGTTCAGTAAAAAGCCCGAATTAAATTCGGGCAACACGAAGGAATCAACAAATCGTCAGTACGGAGTTTTAAAAAACTCTCGGTTTGTTGGGCATATAACTGATTCATTACAAGCAAAGCAAGACCTTCGATCTCTCGTGCCACAGGTGTCTCTAAGGCCTTTGTGACTTGTTCGGATCGTAATTGAAGGTCTTATAAATGGAATTGTTTTCAGTGCCATGGTGGTCAGCTTTGCTCGCCATCATTCTTATCGATTTGGTTTTAGCTGGCGACAACGCCATCGTCATTGCGCTTGCTGCGCGCAACCTCCCGCCAGAACATCAAAATAAAGCCATCATTTGGGGTACCGTGGGTGCTATTGTGGTGCGTTCGGCCATGACAGTGGGTGTGGTCTGGCTTCTCAAAATACCAGGACTCATGTTGGTCGGTGGTTTGGGGCTTTTGTGGATTGCCTACAAGCTAATTGCCGACACCTCCGAAGACGAACATGAGGGCGTCGGTGCCACCACATTCTGGGGCGCCATGAAAACCATCATCGTCGCCGATGCCTTGATGGGCGTCGACAATGTTTTGGGCGTTGCAGGTGCTGCCAATGGTTCTTTCGATTTGGTGGTCATTGGTTTGCTCATCAGTATCCCCATTGTGGTTCTGGGTAGCAAATTGGTGCTGCGCTTGGTCGAAAAGTGGCCCGTGATCATTCACCTGGGTGCCGCTGTTTTGGCCTTCACTGCTGCTCAAATGATCATCAATGAAAAGTTCTTAGACCCCGTCTTTGATGGTGGTGAAACCATCAACTATGTTGCGCGTGCCGCAACATACATCGTGGCCATTGTGGGTGTATTGGGCACTGGCTGGTGGGTAACTCGCAAACAGGTGCAAAACGAAGCAGAGACTCAGTCCACCTAAGCATTTTTTAACTAGGAGAAAAATAATGGAAACATTCATTGTTTACATAGACGACAAGCAATATGCACTCCAACAAGTTATACCCATGCTGCCAGCTGACGGACAAACTCAGCAAGCAGCCAATTGGATTTTGGTTGGCTGCCCGCCACGACTGAATCGCCATACAGGTCGATGGTTAACGCACACTGCACAAAAGAAATGGCGTCAAGAATGGGCCGATCAAGCTACTTCAGAGCTTGTTCAAAAACTTGAAAATGGCGGTAATGTGGTCAGTGTTCGTGTGGCACATGGCGCTTTGACTGAGTTGTCTAAGCAGATCAGGGGTGAGGTTGGTGTGGCTCGCATCATTGATGCGCGCCGTCCCAAGTTGTCCGTCAATTTAGATCCTGTCACGCCAGATCAGCCACAGGAAAAATCATCCTGGGCCGTCCCTGGCAGTGTCTTGGCCTTGGGTGCGGCCATTTTGATGGTTAGCGAGTAAATTTAAGCATCATTAAAAAAGCCCATCTGGCAGATGCTAGATGGGCTTTTTTGTTGGGCTGTGCGGCTGCCGATTGGCAGCCGTTTGCTTTTACATCGTGTCGATGAAACTGCGCAGTTTGTCGCTGCGGCTGGGGTGCTTCAATTTACGAAGCGCCTTGGCCTCTATTTGACGAATGCGCTCGCGTGTCACGTCAAACTGTTTGCCCACTTCTTCCAAAGTATGGTCGGTTGACATTTCAATGCCAAAGCGCATGCGCAATAC
>CANKXC010000008.1 GCA_947487355.1 Comamonadaceae bacterium
AGTTTGTCGCTGCGGCTGGGGTGCTTCAATTTACGAAGCGCCTTGGCCTCTATTTGACGAATGCGCTCGCGTGTCACGTCAAACTGTTTGCCCACTTCTTCCAAAGTATGGTCGGTTGACATTTCAATGCCAAAGCGCATGCGCAATACTTTGGCTTCGCGCGGTGTAAGGCTGTCCAAGATGTCTTTGACCACATCGCGCAGACCCGCTTGCATGGCCGCATCGATGGGCGCTGTGTTAGCGCTGTCTTCAATGAAGTCACCTAGGTGGCTGTCATCGTCGTCACCGATAGGCGTTTCCATGGAGATAGGCTCTTTGGCAATCTTCATGATCTTGCGAATCTTGTCTTCCGGAATTTCCATCTTCTCGGCCAAGATGCTGGCATCGGGCTCAAAGCCAAACTCCTGCAAGTGCTGACGAGAAATTCGGTTCATCTTGTTGATCGTCTCGATCATGTGAACTGGAATGCGAATGGTGCGAGCCTGGTCTGCAATGGAGCGTGTAATGGCCTGACGAATCCACCATGTGGCATAGGTAGAGAACTTATAGCCACGACGGTATTCGAACTTGTCCACGGCCTTCATCAAACCAATGTTGCCTTCTTGAATCAAGTCGAGGAATTGCAAACCGCGGTTGGTGTACTTCTTTGCAATAGAGATCACCAAGCGCAAGTTGGCTTCGATCATTTCTTTCTTGGCGTGACGTGAGGAACGCTCGCCAGCATTCATGCGTTTGTTGATGTCCTTGAGTTCATCCAAAGGCACCACCACACTGGTTTGCAAATCTGTCAGCTTTTGCTGCAAATCTTGAACCGGTGGAATGTTGCGGCCCATGACAGCACTCCAAGGTTTGCCGGCTGCTGCTTGCTTTTCAATCCATTGCAGGTCTAGCAGGTGCGACGGAATACGCTTGTTATTTTTGTCACGACCACTGAATTCTGCAATGAACATGTCTTGTGGGTAGCCACACTTGTCCACAATGATTCGGCGCAACTCACGTTCTTTTTTGCGCACATCGTCTACATGGCCACGGACCATGTCGCACAGTTTTTCAATGGTCTTGGCAGTGAATCGAATGGTCATCAATTCTTCTGAAAGAGCGGCTTGTGCTTTTTGGTAAGCAGGTGTTCCCCAGCCTTCTTTAGCAGAAATAGCATGAACTTTTTCGAACATTTCGGTGATGCGATCGAAGCGCTCCAAGGCTTGGTTCTTGAGTTCTTCCAATTTCTTGGTGAGGGCTTTGGAGCCGCCTTTGCCATCGTCGTCGTCTGACTCGTCAAATTCGTCGAAGTCTTCTTCGGCCACATAGTCGTCAGCTTCGTTGATGTTGGAAAAACCATCGACCACCGTTGAAATAACGATTTTGCCTTCGCGAATTTCATTGGCCAATCGCAAAATTTCTGCAATGGTGGCAGGCGATGCACTGATGGCGGTCATCATGTTCATCAAGCCGCCTTCAATGCGTTTGGCGATTTCAATTTCGCCTTCGCGTGTCAGCAATTCAACGGTACCCATTTCGCGCATGTACATGCGAACGGGGTCCGTGGTGCGACCGAACTCACTGTCCACAGTGGACAAAGCGGCCTCAGCGGCTTCCTCAGCTTCTTCTTCGGTGGAGCCAGTAGGCGCATTGTCTGTAATGATCAGCGTTTCGGCATCGGGTGTTTGTTCATACACGGCCACGCCCAAATCGTTCAGAGTGGCAATAACCACCTCAAGCGTTTCGGCATCGACCAGCTTGTCGGGCAAGTGATCGGAAATTTCGCCGTGTGTGAGGTAACCGCGCGTTTTGCCCAACTTGATCAAGGCCTTCAGGCGCTGGCGGCGTTTGGCCATGTCTTCTTCGGACAAAACTGTTTCGTCCAAGCCGAACTCTTTCATCAAGGCGCGCTCTTTGGCCTTGCTGATCTTCATGCGCAAGGGTTTAACTTTTTCAGTGGACTCTGCCACGGGCTCGCCCGCTAAGTCTTCTTCAATGTCGCTTAAGTCTTCATCGATGGGTGCCGGGCTTGCGGCCTTTGGTTTGCGTCCACGTTTTGCGCCAGCAGGCTTCTCGCTTTCTTTGGCGACAGGTTTGGCTGTTGCTGTGATGGGCGATTTAGCAACAGGTTTGACTGCAGCTTTTGTAGAAGATTTGGTAGAAGATTTGTCTGTGGCTTTGGCCACTACGGGAGGGGCTGCTTTACTAGCGGCTTGTACGGCTGGTTTTTTGGCTGTAACTGGCGCAGCTTTGGAATTTGTTTTGACGGGGGCCTTGGATGGCGTCGATTTTTTTGAAACGGGCACTGCTATCACTTTCTTCGCCGGCGAAGATTTAACAACGGGTTTCAACGCAGGTTTGGCAGCCGTTTTTGCAACAGGTTTTGCAACAGGTTTTGAAGCAGGCTTTGCAGCAGGCTTTGCAGCAGATTTTGCAACTGTTTTAACGGGCGCTTTTGCAGGTGTTTTGACCGGTGTCTTGGCTTTGGTCGGACTTGATTTTCCGTTCACTTTGGCAGCCGGCTTGGCCACTGGCTTGGCCAATGGTTTTGCTGGTGCTTTGGCAACAGATTTGACTGGTTTTTTGCCAGAGGCGACTTGTGCTTTAACGGGCTTCTTCGGCTTTTGAGCGGGCATGATGGACCTCAATACTTCAAACTGACTAGGAAACAAACGCTGCGCCACAAACTTCTGGCGCGAGAGGAAATGCACACAAAGACCTGCGAGCAGGTCACATGGAATGCATGGGTTTTAGAGGCAAGATGTCTGGGCGAACATTTGGAATGCAGTCCTTGCGGTAATTTGGCCGTCCCTGGAAGGGGGTGCGCGGAGGCTTTGGCCGGGTCCGGAGGTGCTGCTGTCGCTCTTGCCTGAGGGGTGGATTATACCCAAAAGCCTAGAAAAAAATCAATGAATTTCTGAATTCATAAGGGCACGCCTTCTTTGATGAAGGTCTCGCCATCGGTTCAAAGCCTCAGGGTCTTGGCTTGATTCTGCTGCCTTTAATGCTTCTGTTTCTAGTTCTTTAAGCCGGTCAATGAGCATCAAGTTGAGCAACAAACGGAGCTCTTGATACGCCTCGCCGGGCTCAAAGTCGGGGTTGGCGCCGGGTTCTGTGGGGGCGTGTTCTGCCATCAGTTTTTCGACAAAGTTTGCAAAACTTTGAGATTTAATTTCTTCTTGCAATGTGCCCCAGGCAAGTGGGCCGTGGTCATGAAACTGACTTTCGAGCCACCGCATCAGTTGGCCATGTTGGTCTGGCAAATCGCACAGCATGACATGGTCTTCAGCAGACAGGCTGTCCCATAAAGCCATATTAGACAATACCAGTCGAATGGCATGATCGGCTCTACTGGCAGGTTGCGTTCTAGGACCCAAGGTCCCAGTGTTCAAATTCGACATGCCGCCGACCAAGCGCCATTTACCCTGAGCATCTTGTTGCCATGTTTTGCCATCTGGCCGAGCGCGGCGGGTTGACGTGTTGGTGTAGTTGCTTCGGTTGGGCTGGTAGGGCGATGGCGTTGACTCTGGGTCGTAAGCTGCACTTGGGTTCAAAGGCATGCCAGCATTGACTGTTCCAGTCTGCAAGCCACTAGCTGTTCGGCCAACGCCCGCATTGCGCGGCATGCTGCGTGCCGCTTGAGCCTCAGCTTGTTGAAGCCATAAGCCAGCCAATTCTGCGGGATCGAGTTGAATGAGTTGTGCCAACTCTGACAGCAACTGTCTTTTCAGTGCGCCATCAGGAAGGGCTCGCCACAAGGGGCTGGCGTTGCTAGAAAGGTGGGCTCGACCCTCTGCAGATTGAAGTTCGCATCCTTCGGAGGCCACTTCAATTAAAAATTTTGACAAAGGTGTGGCTTGTGCCACGCAGTTTGAAAATGCTTCAGAGCCTTTTTCTCGTATGTAGCTGTCGGGGTCGTGTTCTTGCGGCAAGAACAAAAACTTGATGCTCCGAACGTCAGACGCATAACTGAGTGCGCCATCCAAAGCTTTTCTGGCAGCGCGTCTGCCAGCATTGTCGCCATCGAAGCTGAAGACTACGGCATCTGTAAATCGAAACAATTTTTGGACATGATCTGGGGTGCAAGCTGTGCCCAAGGTGGCAACTGCATTGGGGAAGCCCCATTGCGCCAAGGCCACCACGTCCATGTAGCCTTCTGTCACCAGCACATAGCCTTCGGCATGAATGCTGTCCCTGGCTTCGAACAGGCCATAGAGTTCACGTCCTTTGTGGAAGACGGGTGTTTCGGGTGAATTGAGGTATTTGGGCGTGCCATCGCCCATGACACGACCTCCAAAGCCGATACATTCGCCCTTGATATTTCGAATCGGAAACATGACACGGTCTCTGAATCGATCGTAGCGTTTGCCGTCTTCTTCATTGACGATGACCAGACCTGTTTCAACCAACAAAGGGTCGTCGTAATTTGGAAAAACGCTGGCCAAACTGCGCCAACCCTCTGGCGCATAGCCCAGACCAAACCGTTTGGCAATTTGACCCGACAGGCCCCGACCTTTGAG
Organism: Comamonadaceae bacterium; assembly: GCA_947487355.1. GTDB lineage: Bacteria > Pseudomonadota > Gammaproteobacteria > Burkholderiales > Burkholderiaceae_C > Limnohabitans_A. Next base: position 4,500 of record CANKXC010000008.1, read on the forward strand.
ATAGGCGACCGCTTGCGGTGCTGTTTTGAGTTGTTGTCGGTAAGACTCTCCCGCTTTTTCAAGCATGTCGCTCAAGGTCGATTGTTTTTGCTTTTGCTCTGCTGCTTTGGCGCGATCTTGGGGCGACAGATCGTCTTCGGGGACTGTCATGCCCGTCTGTTGTGCCAAGTCTTTCACGGCTTCAATGAAGGTCATGCCAGCATGCTCCATCAAGAAGCCAATAGCATTGCCGTTTTTGCCACAGCCAAAGCAATGGAAAAACTGTTTGGTGGGGCTGACTGTGAAACTGGGTGATTTTTCGCCATGAAAAGGGCACAAGCCCATGAAGTTGGCACCGCCTTTTTTGAGTTGGACATAGCGGCCCACCACCTCCACGACATCAACGCGGGAGATTAATTCTTGGATGAAAGACTGAGGTATGGCCACGGGTCTATTTTCACTCAAGTTCAGCCCGACTTGGACAAAAAAAAGCCCCGCATAGCAGGGCTTGTTTGGGAAAAGGAAAAATCAAGCGGATTTCTTTTTTGCTTTGGATTTTTTCTTTTTGGCTGCTTTCTTGGCAGCTTTGGGGGCTTCTGCAGCGGGTTTGCTTGCAGGTGCAGCAGAAGGGGTTGCCGCTGGGGCTGGGGAGGGTGCAGCAGCTGGGGCAGCTGGGATAACGGGTGCTGTGGGTGCTGCAGTTTGAGCAACTGAAACCAATGCCAAGGTACTCAGGGCGCCGGCGACGATCAATTTGTACATGATACTTCCTTCAAAAAACCAAACACCTTGAGGATACAACGAATCAGAAACGGTTCGTATTGACTTCAATCAATGTTGAAGGCGTGTACTTCAAATTTGCCTGATTTTTGGTCTTCAAAATAATGCTTTAAAGTTTCTTGAACGGTTCTAAATGCCAGCTCATCCCAGGGAATTTCAGACTCGCTAAACATTTTGGCTTCTTGCGTTTCAAACCCCGGATTGAAGTCTTCGTTGAGCAGTTCAGCCAAATAATAAAGATGCACCTGACCCACTCGAGGCACGCTCATCACGGTAAATAAATTGCCAATGTTGAAATAAGCGCCGGCTTCCTCGGTAGTTTCACGCGCGGCCCCCTGAGCCGTACTTTCACCCAATTCCATAAAACCAGCGGGCAAGGTCCATTTGCCTTTGCGGGGCTCAATGTTACGTTTGCAAAGTAAAACACGTTGTCCAAAATACGGAACGGTACCCACCACGTTCAGTGGATTCTCATAATGGACCAAATGGCATGTGCTGCAAACAGCGCGCTCTTTGGTGTCGCCATCATCTGGCAGCCGATACAAAACTGCCGAGCCACAGGCTCGGCAGTGTTTGATCAATTGACGCTGGTAGCTCAAGCTTTTTTGGCCGGTGATTTGCCGGCGGAAGCTTTGGTGTGTTTTTCAATCAAGGCACGCGCCGTGTCAAGCAACTTACGGCCATCGTAGCCACGCTTGTTCATGTCCTCAACCCATTCAACTTCCAATGCGCGTGATTTGCGGCGGAACTCTTGTGCCTCTTCTGGGCCCACTGTGAAGATGGTGTTGTTGCGATCGGTGGCAGATTTACGGCCAGGAATATCACCTTCTTGTTGGGCCTTGCCAAGCCAAGCAGAGGTTTCCATGCCGGTGTTGTTGTCAATGATTTTCTTTAAGTCGGGTGGCAAGGAGTTGTACTTGGCCTTGTTCATGGCCATGACGAAAGTCGTGGTGTACAAGCTGCCACCGGCAGGGTCAAACTCTGCATGGAATTTGGTCAGTTCGTGCACCTTGACGGCAGGAACCACTTCCCACGGAATGACGGCGCCGTTAATGGTGCCTTTGGACAAAGCGTCTGGAATGCCGGGTAGAGGCATGCCCACAGGAATAGCGCCCAGAGCACCCATCAGTTTGGTCACTTGACGCGTTGGTGCACGCATCTTCAAGCCTCTCATGTCGGCCACACTCTTAACGGGTTTGTCGACAGTGTGAATCACGCCAGGTCCGTGAACTTGCAAAGCAATGACATGAGTTTCTTTGAACTCATCAGCGGCCATAGTTTGAACATATTCCCAGTAAGCCTTGGAAGTTGCTTCGGCATTGGTCATCATGAACGGCAGTTCAAACACTTCAACGCGTGGGAAGCGACCTGCCGTGTTGCCTGGAAGTGTCCAAATGATGTCCACCACGCCATCGCGCGCTTGATCGTAAAGTTGAACGGGCGTACCGCCCAATTGCATGGCGGGATAGGCTTCAAACTTGATACGGCCGCCTGATTCTTTTTCAACCTTGTTCATCCACGCTTTGTGCATGTTCAGCCACACATTGGATTGTGGTGCCATGAAGGTGTGAAACTTGAGCGTGACTGTTTGTTGGGCAAAACCCGTGATGGCTGGCGCGGCAATGGCAGCTGCGGCACCAGTTTTTAAAAGCGAGCGACGTTTAATCATGAAAGTCTCCAATAAGCAATGAGGTGAATGTTAACGGATCATTCACGCGAAGTGGGCAATGAAATTAGGCAACGTATTGAATCAGCCATAGGGATATCCCGGGGAACAACAACAACACGATGGTTCTGATGGTGTCGCTGACCAAGAAAGGCATGACGCCTTTGTAGCTTTCGGCGATAGGGACATCCTTGGCCATGCTGTTGACCACATAAACATTCAAGCCCACAGGCGGGGCCAACAAGCCAAATCCGACCGTCATCAACACCATGATGCCAAACCAAATGGCGGTGTACTCCTTGGACATTCCAAAGTCCAATCCCATGACCATGGGAAAGAAAATAGGAATGGTGAGCAAAATCATGCTGAGTTCATCCATGACGGCGCCCAGCACCACATAGAAAAGCAAAATAGCGGTGACCACCATCAGCGGCGAAAGTCCCCAAGCGCTGACTGTTGCGGCCAACTGATTAGGTACTTGGGTCAAAGCCAATGAGGAGTTCATGACATCGGCGCCAATGAAAATCATGAAGATCATGGCCGAGCTTTCTGCGGTGGCATAAAAGCACTTTTTAAACTTAGCCCAAGTAATTTCGCGTTTGATAAGGGCCGCTATAAATGTTGACGCAGCACCTACACCTGCACCTTCTGTGGGTGTAAATAGGCCGCCATAAATTCCGCCAAACACAATGACAAAAATGGTGGCGATCGGGATGATGCCCGTAAAGGCTGCCATTGAAAACTTTTCGATGTTGTCATCGACCTCTGGCGCTTGGCCTGGTACAAGTCGAACATAAATGGCAATGGCGACCATGTAGCCGAGCATGGCAATGATGCCCGGGATCATGGCTGCGGCAAACAATTTGGCAATGTTTTGCTCCGTCAAGATGGCATAAATGACCAAGGGGACAGAGGGTGGAATCAAGATGCCCAGCGTACCGCCGGCAGCCAAAGTGCCGGTCGATAAGCGGCCTGAGTAGCCATGACGTTTCATTTCAGGCAAGGCAACACCAGTGATGGTGGCAGCTGTGGCCACAGAAGAACCGCAAATAGAGCCAAACGCAGCGCTGGCCAAAACTGCTGCCATGGCCAAGCCGCCTTTGAATCGCCCCATGACGCTGGCGGCAAATTGGAACAAGGCCTTGCTGATGCCGCCCTGCGTTGCAAAGTGGCCCATCAAAATGAACAGGGGAATGACTGACAAGTCATAGCTTGCAAAACGTGCAAATGCCATGTTGTTGAGAAAGCTTGAATAAGGACCCCAGCCCGTTTGAAGGAGGTAGCCCAAAGTACCCGCGGAAAACATAGCCACGGCAATGGGAACCCTGATGGCCATGAGCACCAACATGGCACCAAAAATAATGAGACACAAACTTAATGCGCTCATGCAGCGTCTCCTTCACTTGCAGTGAACTTGTCGCCCATGATGGCTTGCGTTAAAGCAATGACGGCACTCAAACCCAAGGGAGGGGTCATTGCGGCGTACACGATCCATTCTGGAAAACCCAACATCATTGAGCCTGACTGTGACACCCAGGCATTCATACCGCCCAAATAAGTTCGCCATGTGAGCAACGCAAAAGCAGCCGCCATGAAAAGGGCGCCCAGTCTGTCCAGTTTTGACACAGTGTTTGCGCTAGCCTTGGCTGTAAAGAAGTCCACAATGATGTTGGCTTTTCTGAGTTGGCACAGCGGCATGAACAAAGCAATGGCTGCGCCAGTTGCAACCCCTGTCAGCTCAAAGTCGCCTGTGATGGTGTCACCTGTGGTGTTGCGACCGATGAGGCTGTAGCAGGTCATGAGGGTAATGAATGTGAGCAAAGCACCCGACAAAATGCTGCACAGCTTGGCCAGTTGTTCCAAAATTTTCAAAGAGCGTCTCCCTTCGGCAAAAGAAAATGCCTGCAGAAGCAGGCACTTTTTGCTCGAATTTATTTTGCGGGGTTGACCTTGACTGTCAAAGTTCCCAGGCCCGCAACTTTGCCGACCAACACATCCCCAGGCACCACGGCTGCAACACCTTCTGGGGTCCCTGTGAAGATCAAATCGCCAGGCTGCAACTCCCATGCGCTGGACAAATGCTCAATGGTTTCTGCCACATTCCAAATGAGTTTCGAGACATTGCTCGATTGGCGAATGGCACCATTGACAGCAACTTCGAGGTCTGCATGATTGACGTCACCAGCTTGTGCCTTGAGGGTAATTGGACCCATGGGCGCTGACTCGTCAAAGGCCTTGCCAATGCACCATGGACGGCCTTGTTTTTTCATCTCGTTTTGTAAATCGCGACGTGTCATGTCCAAGCCGACGGCGAAGCCATAAATGTGCTTTTCTGCATCTGCGGCTTTGATGTTTCGACCGCCTGTGCCAATGGCCACGACCAATTCAATTTCATGGTGCAGGTTTTGAGTCAAGCTGGGGTAGGCCATTTCGCCGGTAGCACCTTCATTGACCACCACCAATGCGTCAGCAGGCTTCAAAAAGAAAAAGGGTGGTTCACGTCCTGTGAATCCCATTTCTTTGGCGTGCTCTTCGTAATTGCGACCAACGCAATAAATGCGTCTGACAGGGAATTTTTCGGCCTGACCTAGAACGGGTACAGAGGGTTGTGGGGCCAGTTGAAACACTAAACTCATAGGAACCTTTCTAAGTTAGAACCAATTGTCGTTTGAAACAAGGCGTTTTCGTAAGTATACTTATTAATCGAGAGCCTTGTCTCAAATATTCAACTTAAATTGTATGACTCAAAGTTTTGATTTTGCTCAGGCCCCTGGCCACCTTATCCGCAGGGCGCATCAAATCGCTGTGGCACTTTTCATGACGGAGTTAAGCGGTGAAGATGTCACGCCTGTTCAGTTTGCCGTCTTGAACGCGGTCATGGACACGCCCGGCATTGATCAGGTGACGCTGGCCGGCAGGGTTGCATTTGATGCGGCCACATCGGGATCAGTCATTGGTCGCCTTGAAACCAAGGGCTGGATTCGGCGTGAACCCGATCATGCGGACAGAAGGCGCAAAATTTTGTGGTTGACATCAGCAGGGCACGATGCAACGGTGCAAATGAAACAAGCCGTTGAGCGTGTGCAAGCCAATTTGTTGGCGCCCCTTAGCAGCCAAGACGCCCAGACTCTGACAGCTTTGCTTGGTAAAGTGGTTGCCGGTCATGAAACCGAAAACTTAGTCGTTGAGCAGATCAAAGATTAAGTGTCTGCGCTGCTCAGTTTAACTTTTGTAAGTTAATTCAAAGTGCTCGACAGAGGGTGGCGCTGCAAAGAACGGACCCACAATGCCGCGCCATTCTGTGAACAACGCAGACTCTCTGAAGCCAACGGTGTGATCTTCTAGGGTGTCCCAGAAAATTTGCAAAACATAACGATCAGGACTTTCAATCCCATGATTGACTTTGGCACCTTGAAAGCCTTTGGCGCGTGCAATCACAGTCGCAATTCCGTGGGCGATTGCTTTTTCAAACTCGGCCTGCTTGCCAGGTTGGATGCGAATGTCTGCAAGTTCAAGAATCATGTTTGGCTTTCAAAGGTACTGTGAATTTTTGCGATTTTAAAGGAGGCTTAGACGGCCATTTCTATTCGGCGTTGTTTGGCTGACCACAGCACCAGCGACACAAATGCCACACTGACTAAGCCTAAGGCAAAGCTGCTGGTGGCCCAAAACGTAATCACTTCAGGTTTGGCGGGCCATCCCGCAAAACCCTCGTACGCCAAAACATACGCGCCATAAAGACCCACACCCCAAAGCATCAAACAGTAAATGACCAAGGGCAAGAAAGTCATTCTGTAGCATCTCAAAATAAAGACGCTGACGGCTTGCATGGCGTCCATCAAATGATAGAAAGCCACCCAAGCTAAGACGGCAGAAGCGCTCATAACAACCGCCGCATCCGTTGAAAAAAGGGCGGCCAGTGTTTGATTGAAAAATGCCAGAGTTGCACTGCAAGCCAGTGCCAAAATCAAGGCCAATTGAAGTCCGGTCTGGGCTGCTTGCTCGGCATGACGTGCTTGATTTGTGCCCATCCAATAGCCAACTCGCGCACTGCAGGCAATGCCTAAAGACAAAGGTACCATGTACAACACGGTGGCCAAACTGGTGGCAATTTGATGGCTGGCAGCAGCCACCACACCTTGCCTTGAAATGAACAAAGCCATCATGGTGAACGCAGTAACTTCCACCATCAAGGACAAGGCCGAGGGCACGCCCAGTTTCAAAAACTGTTTCAGGGTGCCCCAATGGGGCGGCTCCATTCGCTTCCAAATTTGAAAGTCGGCATAAAGAGGCAGATAACGCACATAAAAAATGCTCATGCCCATTAACCATAAATTCACAATCAGGGTGGCCCAAGCACACCCTACAACGCCTAGTGCTGGAAAGTCCCAGAAACCCAAAGTCAAGGCAATTGAGAGCGGTATTTTCAGACCCAAAGCTACAATTTGCAAGCCTGTGACCCACATTGGTTTTCCCAAACTTTGGTTCAAAGTGGCATACATCCTAAACAGCAAGGAGGGGCCTACTGCAACTGCCAAAATTTGCAAGTACGCCCGAATATCTGCCTGAAGCTCAAGGGGGACTTGTGTGTACTCTAACCAAGGGTCTGGGTACAGGAGGGCCAAGGTGCCAATTAAGCTGACCGACGCGCACAAATACAAGGCCTGTCGCACAGACGTTCCCAGTGCTTTGTGTTGTCCTGCGCCTCGAAACTCAGACCAAACCGGTAACAGCGCATGCATCAAGCCGTTCAAGGCCACATAGATGCTGATGTAAATAGACGACCCGACGGACAAAGCGGCCAGTGCAGAGGCCGCATAACGGCCCGCAATGACGGTATCGGCGATACCAAAGGCCATCACCGCCAGTTGCCCTACCAAAACCGTTGAGGCATGGCGAAGGATGGTTCTTGCTTCAAACATTCAATGCCGCATCTTTATTGAGTGGATGGGCGCGCGGCCGCAGTTTGTCTGAATAAAACAATGTCTTCGTTGTTGTCTGATGGGCGTCGCACGGTGGCATGCTGAGTCCAACTCGAGAGGTCCACATCCTTTTTCAAGGCGGCCATAGACTGCGTGTCCACAATCAACCAAGGGCATTCTGAAGCGTCAGTGGTTTGGATAGTTTGCGCGTTGGAAACAGGCTTCAAAACAAGTTGCCCATGAAATTCAAAAGCAGCACCTTGCGCACGAGTCAGGCCATAAAAATGCACGCATTGCGTGTCCCCCATCATGCTGCGAACCTTGACCACCAAAGGTGCGTAGCTTCTGCCGAAATCAAGCAGGGGTAACCAGAGCGTCATGACCAGCAGCCAACACAAGGTTGCGCCACCTGCCGGCAGGGCCAAACTCTTCCAAATCACAGACTGATGACGACCAGCGCGCCATTTGACCAAGCTTGCCCATGCCAATGTGCCCAACAATGCAATGCAAAAAGCTATAGCAGAAAACTGCGGCACAAAGCCTGGTGCAAGTCTGCTGACATTGATCGCAGGTTGGGCGGGTATGCCTGTGTGCATCGACAACCAAACGATCCAAATGATGAGTGCACCAGCGCTGAAAAATAGCAAAGTAAACCAATCCAGAAAGGCACTCACACTTCTTTGAAGTGTGGGCAATGCAAAGGCTGCCAAGGTGGCCATGGCGGGCAAGGCCAGCAACAATGACCGATCGCTCGAGCCCGAGAAATAAGTGCTCACAAGGGTCACAACGACAAACCAAAGTGGCAGTGATAAGTGGGGGTTGGCAAGAATATGTCTAAGTTGGTAGCGCCATCGCCACAAGGTCCAAATTGCCAGTGGCCAAGCCGGCCACGTAAACCAAAGCAGCAGGCGTGTGATTGATTTGATCTCTAGGACGTTCGAGTACGGCATACGCCACCGCCACAAACCAAGTGCGGTGGCCACAGCGGCACTGGCCAAACAAATCAGAAGAACCCACGCAACGTCGACGCGCCGCACTCTTAAAGAGAATGGTTTGTTGGCGTCCATGGCCAAGATCAACGCACCCCCCGCACCCAACACCAGGGCCAAGGCTGGGGCACCTGAAAGGGTCATGCCAATGATGGCAATCAATGCAAAGCTTAAGGCGCTTAATCGCCTGCGGTTCAAGTTGGCCAATGCATAAAAGAGAACGGCTGAAAAAGAAAGCTGCGCAAGGGCTGGTGTGGCCTCATGCGACAGTCGCGCGAAACCTAAACATGCCAACAACGCCAGCAATCCACCATCGGCAATTGCCCGAGCATAGTCTGCCGGTCTGGCTTCGCCGCCAAATGCAAAACTAACGGGTTGAGCTGCGGGGCTTCTTGCTAGGGTGTATACGCCGTACCAAGTGGCTGCCAATGTCAAGGCCAACAAGCCCATGAAAGGCACATGTGCTGCGGCATCCAGTGGCATACCTTGAGGTGCAATTTGAATGGCCCATGCGCCTAGCCAATAGGGCAGAAGTGCTGCGTTGGGGTCGCTTTGCTGAAGCAGTGAGGGCTTCAACCAAGAAACAGCTTCAGGACCATAGGCCTGTGCCAAATGCAACATGAAACCAAAGGCTTCCATGTCGTCTGCTTTCCAAGGCGTTCGGCCCACAAAGCCAGGCAGTATGTAAGCCAGACACAGCATCAACAACACCCAGCGAGGCAGCCGCCTCACGGCACTTTGCGCCACGATGGCGGGGTTGGCGCTTGAATTTGAAGTAGGGCTTGTCACAACTCGAAAGATAGCAGAGAAAAATTAAAAAATGAACTGTTTATGAAAGCCAAAAAACAAGGGCAGGCCGGTTTCCCGGTCTGCCCTGTGGGGGTCACAGCGTGACGTAATTTGAAATTACTTGGTGACGCTAGTCTTGCCGAAGCGGTTGCGGAATTTCTCAACGCGACCACCCATGTTGTCCACAGATTTTTGTGTACCTGTGTAGAAGGGGTGTGATTCGCTGGATGTATCCAGTTTGAACAAAGGCAACTCGCGGCCGTCGTCCATTTTCACCATTTCTTTGGCATTGACGCAAGAACGTGTAACGAACTTGAAACCGTTAGACAAGTCCAAGAAGCAAACTTCTCGGTAGTTGGGGTGAATGCCTTCTTTCATGATCTTTTCCTTGAGGTCAGTTGCGACAGCCGCCCTTGGACCATTCCAGGGTACTTTTCGCGAAAAACGAGATTATGGCATGAAATCAATGACTTGCATGCCCTTTGAGGGGGTGAAACCTAGCTTTTTAGCCGCCGCGACGCATCATGTCAAAGAACTCGACGTTGCTCTTGGTGGCTTTCATGCTCTTCAAAACCATTTCCATGGCTTCAATTTCGTCCATGTTGTACATGAATTGACGAAGGATGCGGGTCTTTTGCAAGACCTCTGGCTGCAAGAGCAACTCTTCACGGCGAGTTCCACTGCGATTCAAATTGATGGCAGGGAACACACGCTTTTCGTACAAGCGGCGTTCCAAATGAATTTCGCAATTGCCAGTGCCTTTGAACTCTTCAAAAATCACCTCGTCCATGCGGCTACCGGTATCGACCAAGGCCGTGGCAATGATGGTCAGGCTTCCGCCTTCTTCCACATTGCGAGCTGCGCCAAAGAATCGCTTGGGACGCTGTAATGCGTTGGCATCGACACCACCGGTCAATACTTTGCCGGAGCTGGGCACCACATTGTTGTAGGCGCGAGCCAAGCGCGTGATGGAGTCAAGCAAGATGACCACATCTTTTTTCAATTCGACCAAACGTTTGGCACGTTCGATAACCATTTCGGCCACATGCACGTGACGCGCAGCAGGCTCGTCAAAGGTCGAAGCAATGACTTCACCGCGCACTGTGCGCTGCATTTCTGTCACCTCTTCAGGACGCTCATCGACCAGCAAAACCATGAGGTGAACGTCGGGGTTATTGGCCGTAATGGCATGTGCAATGTGCTGCATCATGACCGTTTTGCCAGACTTTGGCTGCGCCACGATGAGGGCACGTTGACCTTTGCCAATGGGGGCAATGATGTCAATCACGCGGCTGGTGATGTTTTCATCGGCCTTGATATCACGCTCAAGACGCATTTGAATATTGGGGAACAAGGGCGTCAAGTTCTCGAACATGATCTTGTGCTTGTTGTTCTCAGGCAAATCGCCATTGACCTTGTCCAGCTTGGTCAGCGCAAAGTAGCGTTCGCCGTCTTTTGGAATACGCACTTCACCTTCAATCATGTCGCCCGTGTGCAAATTGAATCGGCGCACTTGGCTGGGGCTGATGTAGATGTCGTCGGTACTGGCCGTGTAGCTGGTATCAGGGCTGCGCAAGAAACCAAAGCCATCAGGCAAAATTTCTAAAACGCCGTCGGCAAACACTTGTTCGCCAGCACGTGCACGCTTTTTAATAATGGCAAACATCAACTCTTGTTTGCGCATGCGGCCTGTATTTTCAATCTCAAGGGCTTCAGCTTGCTTGAGGACTTCAGACACGTGAAGTGCCTTGAGTTCATTTAAGTGCATGGATTTACCTGCGTAAAGCAACCCAAGTGGGTTGATGAAAAAAATCGGGGGGAGGAAAGAAACCGAATTTTCAAACGTCTAGAAACCAAAGCTTTGAAGTTGCGCCGGGGGGATAAATTGGCGCTGTGGCTTTGAAAAGTTTCTATCTTGAAACTGCGTTGTAACCCTTTTGGGATACAACTGAGCGGATTATGACAGGAAATTAAGAGGCTTCGCAAGAACCCTGGTGAGAAGGGTTCTGCGACTGGGCGCTGAATCAGGCCAATTGTTGGTCAATGAAAGCGGTCAATTGGGCTTTGCTCATAGCGCCAACCTTGGTGGCGGCCAGTTGGCCCTCTTTGAAAATCATGAGCGTGGGAATACCGCGAATGCCGTACTTGGCGGGAATGTCGCGGTTTTCATCGACGTTCATTTTGGTAATTTGCAGTTTGCCTTGGTAGCCAGTGGCGACTTCGTCCAAAATAGGGGCGATCATGTTGCAAGGACCGCACCACTCGGCCCAAAAGTCAACAATGACGGGGGTGGCAGACTTCAAAACGTCTGCGTCAAAGGTGGCGTCAGAGGTGTGCTTGATCAGATCGCTTGCCATGGCTTTTTCCTTGTTGTGATTGAATTTACAGCTAAAGTGTTTCTAAACTTTCGCTATTTTGACAGAAACCCACAAAGCCGCTCAGCTATCAGGGCATCCACCAACATTTTTTGACATGCATTCAAATACAAAGGCTCATGCAGAGCCAATCGAAGTTGCCATTGTCGGTGGGGGTCCTGCAGGGCTCATGGCGGCCGAAATATTGTCCGAACTGGGGCATGAAGTCCATTTGTTTGATGCCATGCCCTCCGTCGGCCGAAAGTTTCTGCTGGCGGGTCGCGGCGGTTTGAACCTCACGCATTCCGAAGACTTCAATCAATTTTTGACCAGGTATGCCGAATCGCAATTGCGCCTTCAGCCGGTCTTGTCAGCCTGGGGGGCCCAAGAGCTTTGTCAATGGGCAGAAGGCTTAGGGGTAGAAACCTTTGTCGGTTCGTCTGGCCGTGTTTTTCCCAAAGAAATGAAAGCGGCGCCCTTGCTCAGGTCGTGGTTGAACCGTTTGCGACACCCTAGCTCCAATTGTCCAGTCAAGTTTCACATGCGCCATCGCCTGACTGCGGCTCAAGCCCTAGAGGGCGCTAACGCAGGGGCCGTGTGTGAATTAACTTTTGAAGTGACAGACTTGTCGACGTCGCAGCTTCACCCAAAAAAGGTCAGAGCCCAAGCCGTGCTAATGGCCATGGGAGGCGGCAGCTGGGCCAGGTTGGGCTCGGACGGTCGCTGGGTGAGTTTGCTCCAAACTTTGGGCGTTTCCGTTCGGCCCCTTGAGCCTAGCAATTGTGGTTTTCATGTGTCTGGCCGCGAGGGGCAGGGCTGGACACCATTTTTTCAGGAGAAATTTGCGGGTCACGCCTTAAAGTCGGTGGTGATGCAATGGACCAATGCGCAGGGCTTGCCCTTCCGGCAACAAGGTGAATTTGTTGCGAGTGCCTATGGCTTGGAAGGCAGTTTGATTTATGCAGCATCGGCTGCTTTGAGAGATCAAATTAAGCAGCAGGGTGTTGCCAGCATCCACTTGGATTTGTTGCCCGGGCGAACGTTGGCTCAAACATTGAAAGAACTCCAACACCCCAGAGGCGCCAGAAGCTTGTCTTCTCATCTCAAAAGCCGACTAGGACTGGAGGGTGTCAAGATGGGTCTGTTGAACGAATTGTTGAGCCCTGCCGTCCTGCAAAATCCTGAGGCACTGGCCACGGCCATCAAAGCATTGCCCATTCAACTGTGTGCCACTCGGCCCATGGACGAAGCCATTAGTACAGCGGGTGGCGTGGCGTGGCAGGGCGTACAGAACGATTTTCAGATGGCATCGCTGCCGGGTATTTTTTGTGCCGGCGAGATGCTAGATTGGGAGGCGCCCACTGGGGGCTACTTGTTGACCGCTTGCATGAGCACAGGGGTTCAAGCTGCCAAGGGCCTACACGCCTTTTTGGAAGGCCGTGCAAACCCCTTTGTAAAAGGTGACGAGCCTTGACCCCGGCACTGGCGCCACAGTTAGAGCTGCTTGGTTCCCCACCTGACTCGGTTGGCCGCTTTACCATGCGGGAAGGCCCGTCGGGTGTTATTGTAAGACACCGATAGAATCAGCACATGTCTTATCTCGTTCTGGCACGTAAATACCGCCCTCGCAACTTCACCGAAATGGTGGGGCAGGCGCATGTCGTCCAAGCGTTGACCAACGCTTTGGTCCAACAACGCCTGCACCATGCCTACCTTTTTACGGGTACGCGAGGGGTTGGCAAAACAACGGTGTCCCGAATTTTGGCTAAGTCCTTGAATTGCCAAGGGCTTGATGGTCAGGGCGGCATCACGGCCGAGCCCTGTGGCGTGTGCCAAGCATGCAAGGAGATCGATGCCGGTCGTTTTGTCGATTACACCGAGCTCGATGCGGCGTCCAATCGAGGGGTTGACGAAGTGCAAAGCCTGTTGGAGCAAGCGGTTTACAAACCAGTTCAAGGCCGCTTTAAGGTCTTCATGATTGACGAGGTTCACATGCTGACCAACACGGCATTCAATGCCATGTTGAAAACGCTAGAAGAGCCGCCAGAATATTTGAAGTTTGTCTTGGCCACCACCGACCCACAGAAGGTGCCCGTCACTGTGTTGTCGCGCTGCTTGCAATTTAACCTGCGGCCTATGGCACCCGAAACTGTTTATGAGCACTTAACCCAAGTGCTAGCGCAGGAAAAATTGCCTGCCGAGCCAATGGCTTTGAAACTCTTGGCACGCGCCGCCCGAGGCTCCATGCGCGATGCCCTAAGTCTGACCGACCAAGCCATTGCGTTTGGCAGTGGCCAATTGCAAGAAGCAACGGTCAGGTTGATGTTGGGCAGTGTCGACACCAGCCATGTGATGGGCTTGATCGATGCGCTGGCGCGAGGACACGGTGCCGATTTGGTGAACATTGTTGAGAAGCTTCGACTGAACGGATTGTCAGCCGCCTCTGCGCTAGAAGACATGGCTGTGGTTTTACAGCGCATGGCAGTGTTGCAAGCAGTGCCGCAAGCTGCCGCAGAATCAGACGACCCCGACCAAGTAGAGATGTTGCGTTTGTCCAAGGCCATGCCCGCAGATGAAACACAACTTTTGTACAGCATTTGTTTGCATGGCCGTGCCGAGCTTGGATTGGCCCCCGATGAGTATGCTGCGCTCACCATGGTTTTGCTCAGGCTTTTGGCGTTCAAGCCAAACGCTGCTCAAAACCATCAGGCTACTTTGGCAACGGCTGAAAAAAAAACTTTAACAACAGCCACACCTAGCCCAGCGCCTGTCGCTAAGCCTGCTGCGCCTATTGAAGTTAAAACCCTGGCAGTGCGTGAGGCCAGCGAACCGTCTCAAAGAGCAGCGCCGAGGGCAGTCGTTTTGTCAGAAGAAGGACACTTTTGGACAGAGGCTGTTCGCAGTTTAATTGCTGCTGAAAGCATCAATGCCTTGGTTCGAGAGTTGGCTTTGCAGTCGCAACTGATTGGCCGTGATACGGGTCAATGGCAACTTCGCATCGAGAGCGAATCACTCAATCAAGGTCCTGCACGCGAGCGACTCCAAACAGCTTTGCAGTCTTTAGGGCACACAGTGAAGTTGGTGGTGGAAATCGGCAAGGTGACCGACTCGCCCGCCATGCGAAATGCGGCAGCCTTGGCTGAAAAGCAAAGGGCTGCAGAAGACTTGATACAGTCTGATCCTCTTGTGCAGAACATGATTCAAGAATTTGGCGCCAAAATAGTGCCTGGCAGTATCAAACTTATCTCATCACATTGAATGAAGGAAAAAAATGTTTAACAAAGGCCAACTCGCAGGTTTGATGAAACAAGCTCAAGCCATGCAAGACAACCTCAAAAAAGCGCAAGACGAATTGGCATTCGTTGAAGTCGAGGGTGCTTCGGGTGGTGGCATGGTCAAAGTTTTGATGACCTGCAAACACGCAGTCAAACGCGTCACCATTGATCCCAGTTTGTTAGCCGACGACAAAGACATGTTGGAAGATTTGGTGGCTGCTGCGTTCAACGATGCCGTGCGTATGGCTGAAGAAGTATCACAACAAAAAATGGGCAAACTCACAGCCGGTTTACCACCCGGCATGAAATTGCCTTTCTAACCATGCAAAAACCAAGTGCGCACGCACTCGATGCATTGATTCAGGCACTGCGTGTGCTGCCCGGCGTAGGTGCAAAGTCTGCCTCCCGCATGGCATTTCATTTAATGCAGCATGAACGCGCGGGCGCACTTTTGTTGGCGCAAGCCTTGGAACATGCTTGCAGTCATGTGAGGCACTGTGCCACATGCCACACCCTGACCGAATCTGAAGTTTGCAATATGTGCGCCGATCCAGACAGAGATCGTACGCAGTTGTGTGTGGTTGAAACCCCTGCAGATCAAGCCGCCATCGAAAGAACCTCAACGTTTCGCGGCCTTTACTTTGTGCTCATGGGCAAACTCAGCCCGCTAGATGGCGTTGGCCCCAAAGATTTAGGCTTTGAAAAGCTATCAGAGCGTTGCAATGATGGCCTTGTGAAAGAGGTCATTCTGGCCACCAATTTCACGGGCGAGGGCGAGGCCACCGCCCATGTAATCGCGGAAATGCTCAAGAAACGTGGTCTGCGAGTGACGCGCTTGGCCCGGGGTGTGCCAGCGGGCAGTGAGCTGGAATATGTCGACTTGGGCACCATTGCCCATGCCTTGGTCGACAGACGCTAAATTTGGTGCTGAGCAACTAAGCGTTCATCATTACGTAATTACCCGCTTGGGATGTCTCCCAATGCGCAAAGACCAATACCTTTGTATGCTGAATATTCTTTCAGCATCAATCAATCGAAGCATTGAAAAAGGGATCAGGTCGTGGTTTGTGGGCTTCAAAGACGTCAATTTTCAGCTTGGGCCGTTGCCAGTGCCCTCGCCGGACCTTTGGCGTCTGAAGCTTCAATCACCCCTCAGAAGGTCAGCATTGCATTGGCCGCCAAAGGCTCACTGTTTCACCTGCCCTTGGTTTTGGCCGATCAATTGGGGTTTTTCAAACAAGAAGGTCTTCAAATTGAATGGGTCGAGTGCGATTCTGGTTTGCACGCTGTCAACACGGCCCTCGCGGGTCAGGCTGATGTTGTATCGGGCGCCTTTGAGCACATCATTGACTTACAGGCTCGCGGCCTCAATTACAGAGCTTTTGTGATGCAAGGAAGAACCCCGCAAATTAGCTTGGGACTGTCTACCCGACGCGCTCTGGCCATGAAGTCAGTTGCAGATTTGAAGACTATCAAAATAGGCGTCACTTCTTTGGGTTCAGCGACCCACTGGGTTGCACAACATTGGATGCGCCAGTCGGGCGTGGTGGCAGAGAATGTTCAATTTGTTGAGTTGGGTGCCAGTACAGCGCAAGTAATGGAAGCCTTTCGCATGGGCAGCATAGACGCACTTTGCTACACCGATCCAGTCATTCATTATTTAGAACAAAAAGGCGAGCTCCGAATCTTGGCCGATACACGTACACTGAGCAGTTCTCAAAGAATGTTTGGAGGCGTCATGGTGTCTGCTTGTTTATTTGCCAAAGACGACTTTCTCAAAAAGCGTGCTGAAGCGGTGCAGACTTTAACGTCTGGAATTTTGAAGGCTTTGAATTGGCTGAAAACTGCAGGACCATCCGATATTTTGAAAATGATTCCCTCGAACTATTGGATGGGTGATCGTGCTTTGTACTTAAGCGCGCTTGAAAAAGTACGCGACAGCTACAGCATTGATGGTTCATTTTCCAGAGATGCGCTTGAAACTGCTTGGCGTGCTCGGGCCAGTCGGGTGACAACTGTTCGTGCCAACTGGACCGCCTTGGAACAAAGTTATACCAACGACTTTGTGAAGGCACTCAAGAAAAGAAGCGCTGGTTAAATGCCAAGTACGGTTTCTGACAATTAAGGCTGCGTTTATGGCTTGGTTGGCTGTTTAGCTTGCCCTGCAGCTTTGGCTTGAACCACTGGTTTTGTTTTAACCGAGCTAACAGATGCCTTTTGAGCTTTACTGCCATTCACAACTTTTTTGCTTGATTTTTTAGGACTGGCCTTGCTGCCTTTCGAGCTGGAGGTTGTCGGCACCAAAATGGCAATCGATTGACCAGGCTTCAACACCGCCGGCATTTTCAACTTGTTCCATGCTGCAATGTTGTTGGGCGTGACATCATGACGATTGGCCAAACTCATCAAGGTGTCGCCCTTTTGAACTTTGACCATAATGCGTTTTAAGACGATTTCGGGGGCAAAAGAAATTTGTGCGTTGTCGGCCAAATGTTCAGTGACGTCCGTGTCCAATGAACCTTGCCTTGCTACCAGTAAAGTTGAACCTTGTTTGACTTGCATACCCTTTGGAATGGTATTGACACTGCGAAGTTCAGCTTCACTCATCTTGACAATTTTGCTGGCTTCAGAGGTCTTCATGGTTTTTGGCACAGTCCACGCAGTCCAACTGGCCAGAGGTTTGTTGGCATGTTCATCCAAACGACGCAAAAATCTTTCAGCATTGTCCCAAGGCAACAGTATTTCAGGCGTGCCTGCAGCCAAAATAACGGGACGGCTCATGGAAGGATTGAGTGCTCTAAAGTCGTCCATGCTGACGCCTGCAAAATTAGCGGCCAATTTCACATCGATGTCGCGCGTGATGCTGACAGATTTGAAGTAGGGGTGATTTTGAATGTAGGGCAGTCTGGCCTTGAAATTTTCAGGCTGTGCAATGATGTTTTTGACCGCTTGTAATTTAGGCACGTAATAACGTGTTTCATTGGGCATTTTTAGCTCAGAGTAAGTGAGACCCAAGCCAGCTGCCTTGTTTTTTGCCAGTGCTCGACCTACGCTGCCTTCACCCCAGTTGTAAGCCGCTAAAGCCAGATGCCAATCACCAAACATGTTGTGAAGTTTTTGCAAGTAATCGAGAGCCGCGCGTGTTGACTCCACCACGCCGCGTCGTTCGTCCCTGAAAATATTTTGTTTCAAATCAAAGTATTTGCCCGTCGCAGGCATGAATTGCCACATGCCTGCCGCTTTTGCGCTGCTGACGGCTTCGGGGTTGAAAGCTGATTCAATGAAGGGCAACAATGCCAATTCTGTGGGCATGTTGCGTCGTTCTAATTCTTCGACAATGTGAAACAAATATTTTCTGGAACGTTCAGTCATTCTCAGAATGTAGTCAGGTCGCGAGGCATACCATTCCTCGCGGTCTTTGACCAAGTCGTTTTCAAGGTCTGGCATGGCAAAGCCCTGCCGAATGCGAACCCAGATGTCGGCGGGTGGCTCGACTGGAAGTTGTGCTTTGGGTTGACTTACAGGCGTTTTAACAGGTTCAATGGCTTTGACCTCTGGCAACACGACAGTCTGAACTTCGGGCTGCACTTCAGGTGTTTGGGTTGGCGCCGCAACTTCAGTTTTTGGGACTTGAGCGCAACCCGTTAACCAAAGCGCAATGGCCAAAGCGGCAACAGTCAACAATCGTTTTTGAATAAAAGATGGCTTCATTTGAATTCATTTTTCCAAAGCCGCAAGTTGCCAAAAATATCGGCGTCTTGCTGGCTGGTATGGGGTGCAAACTGTTGAACCGCATCAATGACTGAGCGTAGACGGGTTCTTAGGAATGGGTTGATTTGAAGTTCCTTGGCCAGCAAGCCAGGGAGGGTGGGTAATTGCTGCGCTCTTAAATTTTGGCAGTGCGCGACATAGTCAATTAAGACTTCATTATGCGGCTCAACAGCCAAAGCAAACTTTAAATTGCTAAGGGTGTACTCGTGGGCGCAACAAACTCGCGTGGTGTGTGGCAATGCGGCAATTTGATCCAAGGAATGCAGCATTTGTTCGGGCGTCCCTTCAAACAAGCGCCCGCAGCCACCTGAAAAAAGTGTGTCGCCACAAAACAGTAAGGGGTCTTGTTGCGGTACTTCTGCCCAGTAGGCAATGTGACCTGCGGTATGGCCCGGCACATCTAAAGTTTGGAAGACCAAGCCCTGCCATTCAACCGTGTTCCCTTGTTTTAAGGCTTGGTATTTGAAGGGCATTGCTTCATGGGCGGGGCCATACACCTTAGCATTCCAACTCGCTTGAAGTTGTGCCACACCGCCTGTGTGATCGCCGTGGTGATGGGTGACTAAAATGGCATCAAGCTGAAGCTTGTTGGCCTTCAAGTAGGCATTGACGGGTGCTGCATCACCGGGGTCGACCACCAGGGCCAGACCTTCATGGTGCAAAAGCCAGATATAGTTATCTGAGAAAGCGGGCAATGGATAGAGGTTCATGAATCCTCCTATTATAGAAACCACATCGGGAACGCAAACATGGCGTCAGTGGTTAAACACGCCAGCGGGATCTTATTTGCTCAATTGGGAGCAATCTCAAATGGATGCCATGGTGGCCGACATCTTTGGCTATCACGCATTGCAATTAGGCATGCCAGAGTTAGAAGGCCTGCGAGCCAATCGCATGCCTCATCAGTGGCTTGCATTGTCAGAAGATGTTGCCGTTGAACCCACACAAGCTGAAAAAACCTTTAGTTTTGCGGCGCATAGCATTGCATTGCCATTTTCTGCCGACAGTCTTGATTTGTTGGTGATGCCGCACAGCCTCGAATTGAGCTTGGATGCACACGCCAGTTTGCGAGAGGCAGAGCGAGTTCTTATGCCAGAGGGCCACTTGGTCATTACCGGCCTTAATCCGGCCAGCCTGTGGGGTTGGCGTCATCAGCGCGCTCAGTTTTACAGGCGTTGGGGTTATGAAGGGCTGAGCTCGCCGCCTTGTGAGGAATTGATTGGCTATTGGCGACTTCGAGATTGGTTGAAACTTCTGGGCTTTGAAGTCAAGGTGGCGCAATTCGGTTGCTGGCGGCCGGCTTTAGACAAGCCTCAATGGTTTCAGCGCTGGGCTTGGATCGATAAATTGGGCGCCAATTGGTGGCCTATTTTGGGCGGTGCTTATGCCATTGTGGCGGTCAAAAAAGTGCAAGGCGGCAGAATATTGGGCGCTACCTGGAAGCGCAGGCGTCCCCAGGCCAAGGCTGCTGTCACCATCGCGCAGAGTCAGGCCAATGGCCAAAACAATCACCTGAGTGTGACAAGAAAGAGTGACTGTGAATCACGTTGAAATTCATACCGATGGCGCCTGTAAAGGCAACCCGGGCCCTGGCGGCTGGGGTGTCTTGATGCGCTCCGGTGAACATGTGCGGGAACTGTTTGGCGGCGAACTTGAGACCACCAACAACCGAATGGAGTTGACAGCGGTCATTGAAGCCTTTTTAGCCCTCAAGCGACCCTGCAAAATTACGCTTTACTTAGACAGCGAATATGTTCGGAAAGGCATCACCGAATGGATTCACGGCTGGAAAGCCAAGGGCTGGCGAACGGCCGCCAAGCAACCCGTGAAAAATGCCGACCTCTGGCAAAAGCTCGACCAATTGGTTGCCAGTTCTGGTCATGTGGTGGAGTGGCGCTGGGTCAAAGGCCATGCCGGCGATCCCGGCAACGAAAGGGCGGATGCGTTGGCCAATAAGGGTGTCGATAAGGCTTTGGGTCGTTAATCCCAGCTAGGTGTCACCTATGCGATAGGAGTGCTGTGTTAAGCACTTGTAAACCGCTGTTGTTTCAAGCCCAAATGTCGTTTTTCCCCCAACAGCTCATAAGGGATAACTGTTACATTCCTAAGCTGTTTTGGATACCGTTTCGGAATCATTGATGTCCCTCAAAAAACCATACCTAGCAATTGCCATCATCGGCATTGCCGTCGCATCTTTGGCCGCTTGGTGGCTTCAAAATAAATCTACATCAGCGCCAACGCCAGCAGTTGCTGGATCTCCCCCTGCATCTCCTGGGTCCCCCGCAGCGCCCGGTGGACCTCAAAGACCCGTTTCAGTCGAAGTTACCAAAGTCGATACGGCCAAATTGGTGGATGACACACAGTCAGTGGGCAGCTTGCGGTCCAACCAGGGCGTGATGTTGCGCCCTGAGGTGGGCGGCCGAGTCAGTCAAGTGATGTTCAGAGATGGTCAGCGTGTCAAAAAAGGCCAGGTCTTGGTTCAGTTTGACGACCAATTACCCGCTGCTCAGGTGATGCAGGCACAAGCCGAACTTTCCATCGCCAAGGCCAACAACACCCGAAACAAAGAATTGGTCGCTCAGAATTTCATCAGCAAGCGGTCTTTGGATGAAAGCGAAGCCGCATTGCAAGTGGCAGAGGCCAAACTCTCATTGGCACAGGCCACCCTTCAACGCTTGAAAGTGCTTGCCCCTTTTGATGGCGTGCTTGGCTTGCGACAAATCAACGTGGGTGACTATCTGAAAGATGGCGCTGACATGGTCAACATCGAAGACATTGACGCAGTACTTTTGGATTTCCGTTTGGCTGAACGCTTTCAGACCAAAGTCAAACCAGGTCAAAAAGCACAAGTTTCTTTTGATGCCTTGCCCGGCAAGCAATTCACCGCAGTGGTTCAAGCCATCGATCCTCTGATCGAGGCCAATGGGCGCTCTGTTGGCGTGCGTGCCTGCATCGACAACCGTCAAATGCAATTGCGCCCCGGCATGTTTGCGCGTGTCAGCGCCGTCTTTGGTGAGCGCCCCAATGCGATGGTTGTGCCTGAGGAGGCCATCGTGCCGCAAGGCGGCCGCTCGTTTGTTGTCAAAGTTGTGGCGGGCCCCAACAAAGACGAACTCATGTCTGAGCGTGTGGCTGTCAAAATTGGTCTGCGTCAGCCCGGTAAGGTCGAAATCTTAGAAGGCTTGACTTTGGAAGATACGGTGGTGGTGGCAGGGCAGCAGCGTTTGCAAAAAGATGGCACCCTCGTCAAAGTGGTTGATCTTTCTAAGGCAGGTGGTCCTAATGCCGCCAAGCCTGCTGAGGCAGCTTCAGGTAAGCCAATCACAGCAGCCCCTGCAGCAGCACAAGCAACAAAACAAGCCGCTGCTAAACCCGTGACTGGCGACA
>CANKXC010000009.1 GCA_947487355.1 Comamonadaceae bacterium
GCGTCTTGAAGTCTGTCTAGAACCACTGTGGTAGCCAATGGGTCTATGGCGGACGCATGCGGCAAGGTCATTAAAAAGCCCATTTTGGCCGGCGACTCAAGTGCACTTAAGCTGGCAAACAAGTCATCTGGAACAACCCATACCTCAGAAGCGCACTGGGCCCATTCGAATTGCGATGCTTGCCATATCGATTCAGAAAAAATGGCCAGTTCAGGTTGAATCGATCTTGCCAATGCTGCCCTGCACAAATGATCGCCCTCTATCCACACCAAACCCAACTTGCGATAGGCCTGCGAATCTTGGGCCAGACGACGAATGGTTTTGAGCCTAGGGTTGTCTTTAGAGGTAATGAGCTTCATGATTTTTGAAACGCAAGAATAGCCTGCGTGACAGGGGCAAAGGTTTTACGGTGAAAAGGTGTCGCTCCAAAAGTTTGTAGCGCCTTCAGATGAATTGCAGTACCGTAACCTTTGTGCGCATTAAAACCATAGTCTGGAAATTGGCGGTGCATTTCTTCACACATGCGGTCTCGGTGAACTTTGGCCAAGATAGAAGCCGCTGAAATTTCTTGAACTTTTTCATCGCCCTTGACGATGGCTTCTGCTCGCACATCCAAAATAGGCAAACGATTGCCATCGACGTACACCAAAGTTGGCTTGAGCCGCAATGCCTCGACTGCCCTCTGCATGGCCAGCATGGTGGCTTGCAAAATATTGAGTGCATCAATTTCCTCAACACTGGCTTCAGCAATAGAAAAGCACAAGGCCTTTGCTCGAATTTCATCGAACAAGCGTTCTCGGGTTTTGGCCGTTAGTTTTTTCGAATCGGCCAAACCTTTGATGGGTTTAAGTTCATCCAAGATCACTGCAGCAGCAACGACAGGTCCAGCCAAGGGACCACGCCCAGCCTCATCCACACCGGCCAATAAACCAGGCGCATCCCAAGCCAGGCTGACTTGCTCAGGTTTTGACAAGCGTTTGGATCGCATGAGTGGCCAATGTGGGGGTATCGCGCAGCAAAGATGCGTGCATGTTTTCAAACCGGCTTACCAAGGCTTGCGCCTTTTCAGGTGATTGCAACCAATCCAATACAGCCTTAGACATATTGGATGGCGATGCCTGATCTTGCAAAAGTTCTGGCACGCAAAACTCTTGCGCCAAGATGTTGGGCAATCCCACCCAGGGTTGCAATTTTTTTCGCTTCATGAGTTGCCAACTCAGCCAATTCATGTTGTATGCAATGACCATGGGTTTTTTGAACAGTGCAGCTTCAAGTGTGGCCGTGCCACTTGCAATCAAGGTCACGTCACATGCGGCCAAGGCTGCGTGAGACTGCCCGCTCAAAATTTGAACATGACTTGCATCTACTTGGTTTCGAATATTTTCAATGCGGCCCTTCATTGCGGGCATAGCGGGCAACACGAATTGCAGATTGGGCTGTTGCTGAATAAGTAAGTTGGCGGTTTGAAAAAAGCGCTCTGCCAAATAAGTAATCTCTGATTCTCGACTACCCGGCAACAATGCAACAACGGGTCGATCGGGGTCGAGCTTTAAATCGCGCCTTGCTTTCAGGGTGTCTGGATGCATTGGAATGACCTGGGCCAAGGGATGCCCCACGTAGGTGGCATCAATGCCATGTGCATGCAAGAGATCAACTTCAAAAGGAAAAATGCACAGCACATGATCAACGCTTTGTTTGATTTTTTCAATCCGGTCTGCACGCCAAGCCCAAATGGAGGGGCACACAAAGTGAACTGTAGGAATACCGGCATTTTTCAAATCACGCTCTAGATCGAGATTGAAATCAGGTGCATCGACGCCTACAAACACATGCGGTGGTTTGGCCAAGAGTTGCGTTTTCAATTGATTGCGAATGCCAACAATTTCTCGATAGTGGCGCAATACTTCCACATAACCACGCACGGCCAACTTATCAGATGGCCAAAGGGCATTGAAACCATGAGATTGCATGCGAGGACCGCCAATGCCATACAAGTTGGCATGAGGCCATTGCACCTTGATGCCCTGCATCAACAATCCTGCCAACAAATCTCCAGAGGTTTCACCGGCCACCATGGCCATCGAAAAAGCCCCAACAGGGGCTTTTGTGACCGAGGACTCGGGAAGGCTCTGCACGCCTTATCTCACAATGCCGCGATCGGACGAAGTCGCTTGCAAAAAGTTGAGCATCATTTCGACATCTGCTTTTGCTTCTGGATGTTTTTGTGTCAGCAATGCAATTTCACTTTGAGCTTGGACCAGTGTGAGTTTTTGACGGTACAGACTTTTGTACATCGCTTTCACTGCCGCAATTCTGTCTGCAGAAAATCCTCGGCGACGCAAACCTTCAAAGTTCATTGAGCGCGCCTGCGCGGGTTGCCCTTGGGCCATGACGAAGGGGGGCAAGTCAGCAAACAGCAATGAGTGCATGGCTGTAAAACTGTGCGCACCCAATCTGCAAAATTGGTGAACCACCGTAAAACCGCCCAAGATGACCCAATCTTCAACATGCACGTGGCCCGCCAGCTGAGAGCTGTTGGCAAAAATAGTGTGGTTGCCCACATGACAGTCATGGGCCAAATGGACATAGGCCATGATCCAGTTGTCATTGCCCAATTTGGTGACGCCGGTATCGCCAGGAGACCCAATATTGAAAGTGCAAAACTCACGGATGGTATTGCGATCGCCAATTAGCAGCTCACAAGGTTCTCCCGCATATTTTTTATCTTGGGGGACAGCACCCAAAGAGTTGAACTGAAAAATTTTGTTATCTTTGCCAATGGTGGTGTGCCCTTCAATGACACAGTGACTGGCCACACTGGTACCGGCATCAATGCGAACATGAGGACCAATAACAGAGTACGGACCCACAGTGACACTGCTGTCAAGCTGGGCACCGGGGTCCACAATGGCTGTTGGGTGAATGCGCGTCATGGCAATGACTTCTCAATTAAGCAATCTTGCGCATAGTGCACATGAGTTCTGCTTCAACAGCAGTTTCTTCACCTACCTTGGCGCGCGCCTTGAATTTAAAAATACCGGCCTTCATGCGATCTAGTTCAACTTCCAAAATAAGTTGGTCGCCCGGCTCTACTGGGCGTTTAAAACGTGCACCATCAATGCCGGCAAAGTAATAAACTGTTTTCTCATCGGGCGTTTCACCCAAGGTATCAAAAGCCAGCAAGGCGGCTGCCTGTGCCAACGCTTCCAACATCAAAACGCCAGGCATGACAGGTCGGGATGGAAAATGTCCTGAGAAATAAGGCTCGTTGACGGAAACATTTTTCAGAGCCTTGATGCGAACACCTTTTTCAATTTCTAAAACGCGATCAACCAACAAAATGGGGTAGCGATGCGGCAGTTGCTTGAGAATTTGATAAATGTCCATCATGATTATTTTTCCTGTCCGAAGGACTGTTGAATGTGAGCCTCCACCGATTTCAGGCGGTGACGAATTTGGTGCAACTGCTTGAGACTGGCTGCATTTTTTTCCCAATTTGCATTTTCATCGATGGGAAATAGTCCAGTGTAAGAACCTGGTTTTGAAATAGAGCGAGTGACAACAGAGGCGGCAGAAATATGCACACCATCGGCCAAGCTCAAATGCCCCAAAATGACGGCACCACCACCCACAGTGCAATGCGCGCCAATGCGAGCACTGCCGGCAACGCCAACACAACCAGCCATGGCCGTGTGCTTGCCAATGTGAACGTTGTGGCCAATTTGAATCAGGTTGTCTAGCTTGACGCCATCCTCAATGACCGTGTCTTGAAGTGCCCCACGATCGATGCATGTATTGGCGCCAATTTCAACATCGTTTCCAATTTTGACAGCACCCAATTGCTCTATTTTTTCCCAGGCGCCTTGATTGGGCGCAAAACCAAAACCATCGGCCCCAATGACAACGCCCGAGTGAACAATACAACGCTGGCCCACTTCACAGTACTCTCCCAAAGTGACCCGAGATTTAAGTTGAGAATATTCACCCACTTTGGCACCACGTTCAACCACACAAAGAGGACCGATGACGGCAGTGTCAGCTACGAAAGCTTCTGGGTGCACAACTGCGGATGGGTGAATTTTGGCAAGGACCAAAGGCGCAGATTGCTTTTTCCAGTACTGCGTTAAGCGCGCAAAATAAAGATAGGGATCGTCAACAACAATGCAAGCTCCGCGAGCAGATGCCACTTCTTCAAACTGACGCGACACAATGACGCATGCAGCTTGTGTTTGCAACAACTGGGATTGGTACTTGGGATGACTGAGGAAACTCAGATCTTGAGGCCCCGCATGCTCAAGCGGGGCCAGATTTTGAATGAAAGTTTGAGGACTGCCGTGAAGGTTGCCGCCTAAAGCTTTAACAATGTCGCCGAGCTGCAGCACAAGGCCTGTCCATTTCTAAAAGCA
Source organism: Comamonadaceae bacterium (assembly GCA_947487355.1). Classification (GTDB taxonomy): domain Bacteria; phylum Pseudomonadota; class Gammaproteobacteria; order Burkholderiales; family Burkholderiaceae_C; genus Limnohabitans_A. The sequence goes on from CANKXC010000009.1 coordinate 4,407, forward strand.
ATTACTTGCCAGCAGTTGTATTGAGAGACCTGAGGACTTTTTCGGTGATGTCGTGCTTGGGGTTGATGTAGACAGCTTCTTGAAAAATAACGTCGTATTTTTCTGTTTCAGCCACTCGCTTCACTGCCAAGTTAGCGCGCTCAATGACCACCTGTTGTTCTTCGTTCTTCCGTGTGTTCAAGTCTTCTTGAAATTCACGGCGCTTACGCTGAAATTCGCGGTCTTGTTCCATCAATTGCTTTTGACGCGTGTTGCGCTGTGTCTCAGACAAAGTGGGGGCTTCACGCTCAAATTTATCAGATGCATTTTTGAGCGCAGTACCCAAATCCATCAGTTCTTTTTCACGCTTAGAAAACTCTTGCTCCAACTTGGCTTGAGCAGCTTTGGCTGTGCTGGCCTCGCGGAAAATTCGATCTGTGTTCACAAAACCAATTTTGAGTTCTTGTGCATTGACCGCAGTCATGCAAATAGCGCCCAAGGAAAGAAGAGCAACTTGAGAGATTAGACGAAGAGTTTTCATTAGAAAGATGTTCCGATTTGGAATTGCAGTTTTTGGATTTTATCCGTATCTTGACGCTTCAAAGGGATTGCATAGGAAAAACGCAAGGGTCCCATGGGCGAAATCCAGCTGAGTCCGACGCCAAAGGACGAACGCAGCTCTTTGAGGCTGACTTTTTCATTTTCGCCAAAGGCCCTGCCCGTATCGGCGAATGTGAACAAGCGCAAAGTACGATCACTTCCAGCGCCTGGGAATGGCGCCAAAAGCTCAGCGTTCATGACAATTTTCTTGGCACCGCCTAGGAAAATCGAATTGGAGGAGTCAGAGGGGCCCAAAGTGGACTGTTGGAAGCCACGCACACTGCCCAATCCGCCAACAAAGTAGTTTTTAAACAAGGGATAAGGACGACCACCGACACCTTGGCCCCAGCCAAAATCGGCATTCAGGGCTAATGTGAACTTTTTGCTGAGGGGCGTGTACTGTTGAACTTGGTAGTTGGAGCGAATGTATCTGGAATCTCCCGTGGCGCTGAAGTCAGCGTTAAAACGCTGAAACATACCGCGATTGGGCACCAAGGCACTGTCGCGGCCATCACGAGCCCAGCCAACAGTCAGTGGCAAAGAATTGCTGCTATAGCCAAACTGCTGGACATATTCCACATAGGCATTGGGCAGATTGGTGCCGGGGTTAATGGTGGTCTGCTCGTAATTTAATCCGAAAAAGACTGTGTCAATTTCACTGAATGGCACACCAAAACGCAAACCTGCACCTGAACTGACCAAGCTGTAAGCATTTAAGTCTCCCAAATAGGGACGGGTTGTGCGATGGAATAGATCGACCGTTCTAGAAATACCTTCGGGTGTGAAGTAAGGGTCGGTGGTGCTGACAACGATGGTTCGGTTGAAGCGACTGGTATTGATTTCGGTGGCGAGATAGTTGCCCGAACCAAAAGCATTCTCTTGGCGAATACCAAAAGACAATGCTACTTTTTCGGTAGAGGAAAAACCTGCGCCTAAGGATACGCTGCCCGTTGGTTTTTCAACCACCGTGATGGTGAGGTCAACTTGATCGGTGGTGGCGGGTACTTCTTGGGTTTCGATGTTGACATCGGTAAAAAAGCCAAGGCGGTCAACGCGATCGCGGGACAATTTGATTTTGTCTCCATCGTACCAAGCGGATTCAAGCTGGCGGAACTCTCTGCGAATGACTTCATCGCGTGTGCGGTTGTTACCCGCCACATTGATGCGCCGGACGTACGCTCTGCGTGAAGGATCTGCTTGAAGCACAAAATTCACGCGGTTGTTGACTCGATCAATTTCGGGTCTGACATCGATTCTGGCAAATGCATATCCAAACTTGCCAAAATAATCGTTAAACGCCTTGGTGGTTTCTGTAACCGTTTCGGCATTAAAGGGCTGACCCAAACCAATTTTGACCAAGGCCTTGAATTCGTCGTCCTTGCCTAAGTAGTTGCCTTCGAGTTTGACACCAGAGACCACAAAGCGTTCACCCTCAGTGACGTTGATGGTGATCGAAATGTCTTGTTTGTCTGGAGAGATGGCCACTTGGGTAGAGTCAACTCTAAACTCCAAAAAGCCTCGCGCCAAATAATAGGATCTGAGCGATTCCAGATCGGCATTTAGTTTGGTACGGGAATAGCGATCTGACTTGGTGTACCAACTGAGCCAATTGCCCACATCCAAAGTGAATTGGTCTTTCAGTGTGCCTTCTGAAAAAGCTTGGTTGCCATTGATTCGAATTTCTTTAATTTTCGAAGGGCCGCCTTCAGTGACCGTAAAGGTCAACTTGACCCGATTCCGCTCAACTGGCGTTACGGTTGTCATGACCTCAGCACCATACAAGCTTCGGGTGATGTATTGACGCTTCAATTCTTGTTCGGCTTTGTCGGCCAGGGCTTTGTCAAAGGGACGGCCTTCAGAAATGCCAACCTCTTTTAAAGCTTTGACCAAAACATCTTTGTCGAACTCTTTCAAGCCGACCCATTCGACTTCAGAAATGGAGGGCCGCTCTTCAACGATCACAACCAACACATCGCCTTGGGCATCTAATCTGACATCTTTGAACAAGCCGAGCGCGAACAATGCGCGAATGGCTGAAGCACCCGCCTCATCGTTATAGATGTCACCAATTCGAAATGGCAAGGAGGCAAAGACAGTGCCAGATTCAATGCGCTGTAATCCTTCAATGCGAATGTCTCTGAGTTTAAAAGGCTCAATGGCCCAAGCTGACATGGTGCTGAGTGCAGCCAAGACAGAAACACAGATTTGTTGCAAGCGGAATCGATTAGGGAAAAATTTCATGCGTTTGAATTAATTAAAGAGTCGGGTCAGGTCATTGAAAAACGCCAAAGTCATGATGAAAATCAACAAAGCCAATCCAACTTTTTGCAAACCCCGCTGCCAAGCAACGGAAACCGGTTTGCCGGTCAAAGACTCCCAAAGATAATACATCAGGTGGCCCCCATCCAACATAGGTAAAGGCAGGAGATTTAAAAGCCCCAAACTAACGCTAATTAGGGCTAAATACGTCAAATAGGGTGCCCATCCCATCTGGGCCGACTGGCCAGCCTGCTCGGCAATGGTCAAAGGGCCACTTAAATGCTTTGAAGAAGCGCTTCCTGTGATCATTTTTCCGATGAGGTTAATCGTCATTTGGCCAATTTGAAGCACCCGACCAAATCCTTGGGCAACCCCCTCAGTGAAGCCCAATTGAACCCATTCGGTTTCTGGTGCAGCACCCACGACTGCACCAATTCGCCTAGTTGGCATTGTCTGCCCTGGCCCTTGGACTAAGGACAGTTTGGGCTGAACACTCAGGGAAATCAATTTCCCATCTCGTTCAATTTCCCAAGATTGAGTACTGTCCAATGCAACGGGCTCAGCCCTAATCCAATCTCGCAATTGCTGGGCATCTAAGACGGTCTTGCCATCGACCCGCAAAACTCGATCACCCGACTGAAGCCCTGCCAACTTGGCAGCACCGTCCTCTTCAAGTCGACCAATGACGGGGCGAGACAAGGGTCCCCGAAAGCCCATTGCGGTCCAGAATCCAAGGCCTGTGCCGCTTTCGTCAAAGTTTGGCCGCTTGATATTTTCTGGCGATGGAATTTCGAGCTCGAAATTTTTCAAAGTATCGGCGCGCTGAAGTGTCCAAACCATAGCAACATTGGCCATTTCAGATTCGGTCGCTGATGCCAACAGTTGCTGGAAGTGCCTGACATCTTGACTATTTTGGCCCTCAATTTGCAAGGACACAACGCGCTCACCGCCGGTTAATCCTGCTTGCGCAGCCCAACTGCCTGGCGTTGGACTGGCCAAAATGGGCAAGGCTTGAGGCTGACCCCACCAGGCCAAACATGAGAACAAAGCGCCGGCCAATATCAGATTGGCCAGAGGGCCTGCAGCCACAATGGCCGCGCGCACTTTGACGCTGCGTTGGTCAAAAGCCAGAGGCAATAGCGCGGGTTCGACGCTAGCCTCACGACTGTCGAGCATCTGAATAAATCCGCCCAAAGGCCACATGCCAATGATAAATTCTGTGTTTTGTCCTGCCCTTGGTTTCTTCGGACGCCAACGAAAAATAGTTTTGCCAAAGCCAATAGAAAAGACCAACACAGGAACTTTGAAGGCCACGGCCATGCGGTAGTGTCCATACTCATGGACCGCAATGAGCAGAGTTAGCGCGAAAAGAAAAGCGAGGAGTGTCAGCACAGCAGAATCAATTAAGTCGCTGCCATGCGAAGCACTGATTGGCTTGCTTGCCTTCGGCTATCAGCATCTAAATGAAGCAAATCTTGCAATGATTGGGGCGACTGCGGTGTGACATTTGCCAAGGTTTCTGTGTTCACATGGTGAATTTGATCAAACCTGATTTGCTTGTTCAGGAAAGCTTCAACCGCAATTTCATTGGCGGCATTGAGAACAGCACAAGTTCCAGATACAGCCTTAAGAGCATGCCATGCCAGCTGCAAGCCTGGAAATCTGTCTGGGTGGCCATGATCGTCAATGGCTTCAAAGGTCATGGGCTTGAGGTTGTGAAAATCCAAAGTTTGTGCACCCGATGTAATGCGTTCGGGCCAGCTCAAACCATAGGCAATCGGAACCCGCATGTCGGGAGTTCCAAGTTGCGCCACCACCGAGGTATCTTTGTACTTCACCATGGAGTGAATGATGCTCTGCGGGTGAATCACCACATTCAATTGATCAGGGGACACACCAAACAAGTAACGCGCTTCAATCACTTCAAGCGCCTTGTTCATCATGGTGGCAGAGTCGACAGAGATCTTTCGGCCCATGACCCAATTTGGATGCGCGCATGCTTCTTCGGGGGTGACATTGCGCAAAGTTTCGACTGCGCGGGTCCTGAAGGGGCCGCCAGACGCCGTCAAAATAATTTGGTCAATTCGATCAGACCAAGTTGCAGGGTTTTCGGGCAAGGACTGAAACACCGCTGAATGTTCGCTGTCGATGGGCAATAAGATGGCGCCACCTTTTTTGACTGCATTCAAAAAGACATCACCGCCCACCACCAAAGCCTCTTTGTTGGCCAACAACAAACGTTTGCCTGCATGCGCAGCAGCCAAACAAGGCGACAAACCTGCAGCACCGACAATGGCTGCCATGACAGCATGAACGTCTGGGTGAGACGACACCAAGTCAAGTGCTGCAGGTCCCCACAGTACTTCAACTGGCAGGCCTTCTGCCTTGACACGATCGGCCAACTTGCGACCCGCATCTTCGTTTGCCATGACAGCAAACTGAGGTTTGAATTGGGCACACTGCGCCAGGATTAGATCGACTTGCTTAGCTGCCGTTAGCGCAAAAACTTGAAAACGATCTGAGTGCCTGGAGAGTACATCCAGCGTATTGGTTCCAATGGAGCCCGTTGAGCCAAGAATGGTGATGTTTTGTTTCATGAGTCAATGCACCTTTTAAACCTTTGGCCAGTGAAGCATCATCATGGCGATGGGCAGCGCAGGCAACAAGGCATCTAAGCGATCGAGAACGCCGCCATGACCGGGCAACAAGTTGGAACTGTCCTTAACGCCGGCACTTCGCTTAACCAAAGATTCAACCAAGTCACCCACCACACTCATGGACGTTAGAAAAATTAAACTGAGCGCCCACAAAAAAGAGCCGTGTTGCCACATATGCGCAAAAAAACTGGTGCCGGGCCATTGATAGGTTTGGGCCAATTGCATCCAAATTAAGGCCACCCCAAAAACACCAATCAGACCACCGATGGCACCCTCCCAGCTTTTGCCCGGACTGACAGAAGGGGCCAATTTGCGAGAGAAAATTTTGGTACCCAATGCCCTGCCAAAAAAATAGGCAAACACATCAGCAGCCCACACCACAACAAAGATGGATAACAACAATTGAATGCTTGCAGAGCGCGCCTGCGCCATGGCCAACCAAGCTAGGAAAAGTAAACTGAGGCCAATACCCCATCGAAAGCCTCGGTTCCACAAGGCCCAGCCTTCAACGCCTCGGAGCAACATCCAAGCCGTTAGGCCCACCCAGCTTGAGCCTGCTAACCACCAAACCCATGCCGGTGATTCGGTTGTCCACTGAGCCCACCACGCAAAGCCACACAAAATGGCGCAGAGTAAACCAGACAACAATGATTGAGAAGAATTGAAGCCGTTCATTCTGCCCCACTCCCACGAGCCTGCGGCAATGAGGACGATGGACAAAACAAGGAATGGATGAGGAGAGTCGGCAAACAGGGCTGGCAACAAAATAGCCAACAAGGCCAGTGCAGTGATGATGCGTTGCTTAAGCATCGAATCGAGCCGTCACTTGTGATGTGTGAGTGATTCGATGCATGAAGCGAATGAACAACTTCATCAAACGGCCATGATTTCTTGTTCTTTGCCAGCCACCAACTGATCGATTTCGGCAATGTGCTTGTCAGTAGCCTTTTGAACATCAGCTTCCGAGCGCTTTTGTTCATCTTCAGAGGCCAGTTTGTCTTTGACCAATTTCTTCACCGACTCATTGGCATCACGGCGCAAATTACGCACCGCAATTTTGGCATTTTCGCCTTCAGTACGAACCAGTTTGGTCATCTCCTTGCGGCGCTCTTCGCTCATGGGCGGCATAGGGACTCGGATCAAATCACCCATAGAAGCGGGATTCAAACCCAGTTCGCTTTCACGAATGGCTTTTTCGATTTTGGCAGCCATGTTTTTTTCCCAAGGCTGAACACTGATGGTGCGCGAGTCGATAAGTGACACATTGGCCACTTGCGACAAGGGCATCATGGAGCCGTAGTAATCAACTTGGATGGTGTCCAAAATGGCAGGGTTGGCACGGCCAGTGCGGATTTTGGTGAGGTTATTTTTGAAAGCAGCAATGGACTGATCCATTTTGGTTTGCGTTGTTTTCTTGATGTCTTCTAAGCTCATGAGATTCTCCGGGGCCAGAACTGGCAAATACAAGAATGAGGCTGTGATTAGGCGTAGACCAAAGTGCCTTCGTCCTCACCCATCACCACTCGCTTGAGGGCTCCATGCTTGAAAATCGAAAACACTTTGACCGGAAGTTTTTGGTCTCTGCACAAGGCAAACGCAGTAGCGTCCATGATGCCGAGATTTTGAGAAATGGCTTCGTCGAAAGAAATTTTGGTGTATCTGGTAGCCGCAGGATCTTTTTTGGGGTCCGCGGTGTAAACGCCATCAACTTTGGTAGCTTTTAGAACCAACTCGGCACCAATTTCAGCACCGCGCAGAGCTGCAGCCGTATCAGTCGTAAAGAAAGGGTTGCCCGTACCGGCTGCAAAAATAACCACCTTGCCTTCTTCAAGATACTGAAGGGCTTTGGGGCGAACATAAGGCTCAACCACTTGCTCAATGGCAATGGCCGACATAACGCGAGCTGTAAGGCCTGCTTTGTCCATGGTGTCAGCAAGTGCCAAGGCGTTCATGACCGTGGCCAACATACCCATGTAGTCTGCAGTGGCGCGGTCCATACCCACGGAACCACCAGCGACACCCCTAAAAATGTTGCCACCACCGATGACAACGGCCACTTGCACACCCAAACGAGTAACTTCTGCAACTTCTTCAACCATTCTCACAATGGTTGCGCGGTTGATACCGAACTGGTCATCGCCCATCAAGGCCTCTCCAGACAGCTTGAGCAAAATACGCTTGTGGGCTGGATGGGAAGTGGTCATGACAGGCTCCTCGTAAAGACAGATTGAAGTTTAGCGTTGAATCGCCCTTTTGGGCGACCCTGTTTACCCGGGTTTTTAATCCGGCAGATGCAGATTAGCCTGCGTTTTGAGCGGCAGCCACTTGGGCGGCCACTTCGGCTGCAAAGTCGTCAACTTTCTTCTCAATGCCCTCGCCCACCACGTACAAAGTGAATGCTTTGACTTGGGTGGCTTCGGCTTTGAGCATTTGCTCAACGGTTTGCTTGTCGTTTTTCACGAAAGTTTGGTTGTTCAAAGACACTTCTTTGAGGTACTTCTGAACAGAACCTTCGATCATTTTGGCAGCGATGTCGGCAGGCTTGCCAGACTCAGCGGCTTTGGCCGTGGCCACTGAACGCTCTTTTTCGATCAGGTCGGCTGGCACATCATTGCTAGTCAAAGCCACGGGCTTCATGGCGGCAACGTGCATGGCAACGTCTTTGGCGGCAGTGTCTTTGCCTTCATATTCAACCAACACACCAATGCGTGTACCGTGCAAATAAGTTGCAATTTGGGCACCACCGGCCACGCGCTTGAAGCGACGGAAGCTCATGTTTTCGCCAATTTTGCCAATCAAGCCCTTGCGAACTTCTTCCAAAGTGGGGCCAAAGCCGTCTTGGCTATAAGGCAACTCGCCCAAAGCAGCCACATCAGCGGGGTTGTTCAATGCAGCCAGCTTAGCAGCGGCATTGGCCAAGGCCAAGAAGCTGTCGTTTTTGGTCACGAAGTCTGTTTCGCAGTTGACTTCGAGCATGGCGCCCGTGTTGCCTTCTGTGTAAGCAACGATCACGCCTTCGGCGGTCACGCGGGAAGCTGCTTTGCCAGCTTTGGTTCCCAATTTAACGCGCAACAACTCTTCTGCTTTGGCCATGTCGCCATCGGCCTCAGTCAAAGCTTTTTTGCATTCCATCATGGGGGCATCGGTTTTAGCGCGCAGTTCAGCGACCATGCTTGCGGTAATAGCCATTTGATTTCTCCGTTTCGTCTTCGAATTAAGGTTCGAACTAATTAAAAATTGATAAAAACTCAGTGCAACTTAGATTAAAAAAAAGGGGCAAGAAGCCCCTTTTCTCTGTTTGAGAGGGCATTAAGCAGCAGCTTCTTGCACTTCAACGAATTCATCAGCACCTTCGGCTGCCACAGCATTGACCACGTCTTGAACGGCGTTGGCACGGCCTTCAATGATGGCGTCGGCAATGCCGCGAGCGTACAAAGTAACGGCTTTGGATGAATCGTCGTTACCTGGAATGATGTAGTCGATGCCTTCGGGTGAATGGTTGGAGTCCACCACGCCGATGAGAGGAATACCCAATTTCTTGGCTTCCAATATGGCAATCTTGTGGTAACCGACGTCGATCACGAAGATGGCATCAGGCAAAGTGGCCATGTCTTGGATGCCACCGATGTCTTTTTCAAGCTTTTCGATTTCGCGCTTGAACATGAGTTGTTCTTTTTTGCTCAAGGAGTCGAGGCCGACTTCTTGCTGAGCTTTCATATCTTTCAAGCGCTTGATGGAAGTCTTGACAGTTTTGAAGTTGGTGAGCATGCCGCCCAACCAACGCTGGTCAACATAAGGAACGCCAGCGCGCTTGGCTTCGGCTGCAACGGTCTCACGGGCTTGGCGCTTAGTGCCAACCATGAGGATGTTGCCGCGGTTTGCAGAGAGTTGTTTGACGAACTTCAATGCGTCTTGGAACATCGGTAACGATTTTTCCAAGTTGATGATGTGGATTTTGTTGCGGTGACCGAAGATGAAGGGGGACATCTTGGGGTTCCAGAAGCGTGTTTGGTGACCAAAGTGGACACCGGCTTCCAGCATTTCGCGCATGGTAACGGACATATTGTTTCTCCGAAGGTTGGGTCTAAAATCCGGCTCACACATCGGTTGTTTGGACAAAGCCTATCGAGGCTTGATTCAAGCAACCAACACCTTGAAGGAGCCGGTTTGCGATTAACTTGCAGGGAAATTCCTGCTAAGCCAGTCGAGTATAGCATCCCCAAACGCAATTTTTCCGGCCCCTGACACACTCATTCACCCTAACCTACCAACAGTCCCACCATGCGCCCAGACCTGATTGCCACACTACAGGCCCTCTCCTTGGGGCAATCCACCGCCCAAGATGAATGGTCAAAAAGCCAGGAAATCGCTAAAAGCACGGCATGTCAGGATGTTTTTTTGTCCCTTGAAGCGACAGAGCCGCCTGCTCTTTTCAACACATCAAGCCTGAGCCATACGCCCCTCAAAGGTTTGGCTTTTTCGGTGAAGGACCTGTTTGATGTCGCCGGCCAAAGCACTTTGGCAGGCTCCAAGGCCTTGATTGGGCAAGCTGCTGCTGCATCCGATTGTGTTTCAGTTGCCCGACTCAAGCACTCTGGCGGTGCATTTTTGGGTCGAACCAACATGGTTGAATTTGCGTTCTCGGGCGTTGGCATCAACCCGCACTATGGCACGCCAGCAGCTTGGGATGCGCTAACAAACACCCCTGTCTTGAGCCAAGGAAAAGCCCATGCCCCAGGCGGTTCTTCTTCGGGTGCAGCAGTTTCGGTGGCCACGGGCGCAGCCTTCATTGGCTTGGGCTCAGACACTGGCGGATCCATTCGAATTCCAGCAGCCCTGAATGGCATTGTGGGTTTTAAAAATACAGCCCGACGAGTTCCAACTTCTGGCGCTGTGCCACTGTCCACCACCATGGACACTGTTTGCGCCATGACAAGAAGCGTGCGAGATGCCGTCTTGGCGCATGAGATTTTGTCTGCACGCAGCGTGGCCAAATCAAAACGTGCACTTTCCAGTTACCGACTGGCCATTCCCAGTAGCCTCATGTTCGATGGCATTGATGCTGGCGTTCAAACAGCATGGGAGCGTACTTTGTCCCAGTTGTCCAAAGCAGGCGCACAATTGATTGAAACGCCCATGGCGGAAATTCGCGACTTGGCAGGCTTGTTGGCCACTGGTGGGTTTAGCGCAGCTGAAAGCTTCACTTGGCACAGACATCTTTTGGCCAACAATGAAGCAGCCTATGACCCGCGGGTTGCGGCGCGCATTTTGAAAGGCGCCAACATGAAAGCCTTTGAGTATCTAGACCTGCAAAAAGGCCGCGCTGAATGGATTCAGAGAATGCAAGCGGCATTGAATCAATTTGATGCTGCCATTTCACCGACTGTGCCTGTTTATAGCCCCACCATCGACAGTATGGCACCAGGCCAGGAGCGTGATGAGGCCTTCTTTCATGTAAACGGGCTGTTGCTTCGAAACACCAGTGTGGTCAACATGTTGGACGGTTGCGCATTGTCTTTGCCCATGCATGTTGCCGGTGAGTTGCCCAGCAGCCTAATGATCTGGCAAGGGCCCATGCACGATGACGCTGTGCTGAATATTTCACTCACCATCGAGGACGCATTGCGCGCCTAAACACTTGAAAAAATTAGACTGGCACGTACCTCTAAAACTGTTTGATGTTGCACAAACCAGGCACCTCGAACGGCTTGCACAGTCTCAGCTTTTAGACTCACACACGCTGATGGAAAAAGCTGGTTTGGCCATCGCCAAGCTGGCCTTGGCCGTAAAGCCTTATGCCAGTTGTCACTGGATTTTTTGTGGCCCTGGCAACAATGGTGGCGATGGGCTTGAAGCCGCTACTCATTTGCACGCTTGGGGGCAACAGGTGCGTGTGGTTTTGTGGCGAGCGCACTCTGACCGCCCTGCTGATTCAGCAAAAGCTTTAAAAAAAGTTCAGGCAATGGGCATTGCCATTCAAGATGAACTGCCTTTGCCTGCAGACCTCCAAGCTGAAGCCTTGATGGTCGATGCTTTGTTGGGGCTGGGTTTAAGTCTTAGGCCGGGTCTTCGATCAGAAGATACAAACACAGAGCGCATTGAAGACTGGATCGCTTTTGTTTACAGTGCCGGCCAAACAGTTTTAGCAGTCGACACACCTTCCGGCTTGAATGCGGACACAGGGCAGTTTCAGGACGAGACACTTCAAAACCAACACATCCAAGCGACACACACCCTGCAGTTGCTGAATGCAAAACCTGGCTGCTTTACCGCCCATGGGCGCGATGCCTGCGGCACACTTTGGCTAGACAGTTTAGGCACCGACGCCCTTCAAGAAGTGACGCCATGTTCAGCATGGCTCAATCACCCATCGGTGCAACGCTTTTCAAATTTACATGCCAGTCACAAAGGAACCTTTGGTGATGTCAGCGTTGTTGGCGGCGAAACTTTGAACGTTCGCGGCATGGGTATGACAGGTGCGGTTGACCTGGCAGCCTCGGCGGCATTGCACGCGGGTGCAGGTCGCGTCATGACTTGCTACATGCATGATAAAGCGGCAGAAGCAATTGCGCAAAACTTTCAAGCAGCAGGAGATTTGCTCAACCGCCCTTCTCAACCCGAAGTCATGCCCCGCCAATTTGATGCATTGAAGCTCGATACAGGTGCTGTTGTGTGCGGATGTGGTGGCGGTATTGCCATTCAACATGTGCTGCCGAAGATACTTCAACAAACAAGCAAACTGGTTTTGGATGCCGATGCGCTCAATGCAATCGCCAAAGATCCTTGGCTTCAAGAATTACTGAAAAAAAGAGCGCTGTTAAACAAAGTGACCGTCATGACACCGCACCCTCTTGAAGCGGCGCGCCTGCTCAACACCGATTCAAACCAAGTTCAAAAAGATCGATTGCTTGCTGCCAACAAATTGGCTGTATTGTTTGGGTGCACTGTGGTTCTAAAGGGTTCGGGCTCCATCATTTCGCAAACTGGCCATACACCCGTCATCAATCCTACAGGCAATGCCCGCTTGGCCACTGCAGGAACAGGGGATGTATTGGCAGGCTTGATAGGCGCGAGATTAGCGCAGGGCTATTCAGACTTTGATGGCGCACGCAGTGCCGTTTTTGAGCATGGGCAAGCCGCTGATTTGTATCAGGGTGCCACCCTAACAGCAGGCACCCTGGCGCAGCTTATCCGCGGCCCGCAAATGGCATCTTAGTGGCCATGACGGTGTGGAACATGACATTGGCTTCTAAGGGCAAACTTGCCATGTAAACCACGGAAGAGCCGACCAACGCCACATCCATTAAAGGCTCGGCTTTAATTTCCAAGTTGGCTTGAGGAACGCCTTTGGCCATCTTCATGGCCATAGGTGTTGCAGCATTGCCAACATCAATTTGACCTACCGCAATGTCGTACTGACGGCCATCCAGCGAAGCCGTTTTGGTTAAACCAGACACGGCATGCTTGGTGGAGGTATAGGCGATAGAAAACGGACGCGGCGTGGTGGCCGAAATAGAACCGTTGTTGATAATGCGTCCGCCCATTGGCTTCTGGTCTTTCATGACTCGGAATGCTTCGCGAATGCAAAGGAACATACCAGTCAGGTTGGTGTCGACCACACCCTTCCACATTTCCAAAGTCAGCTCGGGCAAGGGGATTGCAGGTGTGCTGACGCCTGCATTATTGAACAGCAAATCGACGCGTCCAAATGTCTTGACGCACTGGGCAAACAAATTGGCCACAGAGTCTTCTTGTGTGACATCAGTTGGTACAGCCAGAACCTGGTAGTTGGCATTCAGTGATTTGGCTTCGGCAGCGACTTCTTCCAGGTTGGCAAGCCGGCGACCCGCTAAAACGACGGACCAGCCATCCTTTAACAGTGCCAAAGCAGTTGCCTTACCAATGCCAGAGCCAGCACCCGTCACGATGGCAATTTTTGATGTTTGTGTCATGAAGAAAGACTCCTGAATGTTGTAGTTTAGGTCTTGATGGACGTCAAAGAAAAAATGAGATTTATAGGTTCAGCGGCGACTCTTTCGCGCTTGGCTGGTTTTTTTCTTGCCAGCAGATTTGGGTGGTGCACCTTTGGGGGCAGCTTTCCCATGACGACTGATGGCATTCAAACCGTCGCCTGTTCTGGCACTGAAGGGGCGAGATTTAGATTTAGAAGATTCACCTCCAAAGCCTTGACCTTTGGATGGGCCATTCGCGCCCGACTTGGATGGTCCCTTCTCGCGCAACTGTCGCGAACTGAATTCTTCAGCAGGATTGACCAGACGAAAGTCAATTTTGCGACCGTCCAAATCAACACGGCTGACTTGAATTTGTACGCGGGTACCAATGGCATATCGAATGCCAGTTCGTTCGCCGCGCAGTTCTTGGCGCGCTTCGTCAAAGCGGAAATACTCACCACCCAGCTCGGTAATGTGAACCAAGCCTTCGACATACAAAGTATCGAGGGTGACGAAAATTCCGAAGCTGGTAGCCGATGTGACAACACCAGAATATTCCTCACCCAAATGCTCGCGCATGTATTTGCATTTCAACCATGCTTCAACATCGCGGCTGGCCTCATCAGCACGGCGCTCATTGGCGCTGCAATGCAAACCTGCTGCTTCCCAAGCTTGTTGCTCGGCGGGCGACATTTTGATGCGCGGTGCATCGTCCATCTGAGCGCCCGCTTTGTTTTTCTGCAAGCGCTTGGCCAATTTGGCATGGGCTTCGCCGGGCAACGGCAATGCGGGCAACTGGTATTTTTGATGCGCCAAGATGGCTTTGATGACGCGATGCACCAGCAGGTCGGGATAACGACGAATGGGACTGGTGAAGTGGGTATAGGCCTCGTATGCCAATCCAAAGTGGCCGCTGTTGATGGGCGTATAGATGGCTTGCTGCATGGAGCGAAGCAACATGGTATGAATTTGCTGCGCATCGGGCCGTTCTTTGGTGGCCTGGGCAATGTGCTGAAATTCACTTGGCTTGGGCTCGTCACTGACAGTGTATGGGAGACCCAAAGACTTTAAGTAATTGCGCAGCAAGTCTTTCTTCTCGGGCGTTGGGCCTTCGTGCACACGGAACAGGCCGGGGTGCTTACTGCTTTGAATGAAATCGGCACTACAGACGTTGGCCGCCAACATGGCCTCTTCAATTAACCGATGCGCTTCAGTCCTAACACGCGGCACAATTTTTTCTATTCGACCATTGTCATCACAAATAATTTGAGTTTCAGTCGTTTCAAAATCGACCGCACCACGAACTGCACGCGATGCCAACAATGCACGATACACATCATGCAAGTTGAGCAAATCATTGACGCGTGCTTTGCGTTTAATGGCCTCAGGACCTTTTGTGTTGGCCAAAATGGCCGCCACTTCGGTGTAGGTAAATCGCGCATGACTGAACATGACTGCGGGATAAAACTGATAGGCATGAATCTCACCTTTGGCGGTGATCAGCATGTCGCACACCATGCACAAGCGCTCGACTTCCGGGTTCAGTGAACACAAACCGTTGGAAAGTTTCTCGGGCAACATGGGAATAACGCGCCGCGGAAAATAAACACTGGTGGCGCGATCGTAGGCATCGATGTCAATGGCACTGCCAGTTTGAACATAGTGACTAACATCGGCAATGGCCACTAACAAACGCCAAGCTTTTGCTTTACCAATTTTGGCGGGTTCGCAATAAACGGCATCGTCAAAATCTCGCGCATCTTCACCATCGATGGTGACCAACGGAACGTCCGTTAAGTCAATGCGTCCTTTTGAATCTTGGGGACGCACTTTATCTGGCAATTCACGCGCCAAGTTCAAACAAGCAGCAGAGAATTCGTGTGGAACACTGTACTTGCGAACCGCAATGTCAATTTCCATTCCGGGGTCGTCAATTTCACCCAGTACTTCTTTGACGCGTCCAACCGGCTGACCAAACAATGCGGGTGGTTCGGTAAGTTCAACGACCACCACTTGGCCTGGTTTGCCAGCGCCAATGCCGACCTTTGGAATAAGAATGTCTTGCCCGTATCGCTTGTCCTCTGGGGCAACAATCCAGATGCCCCCTTCGTTCAACAAGCGACCAATGATCGGTTGCGCGGGGCGTTCAATAATTTCGACGACGCGGCCTTCTGGCCTGCCTTTGCGGTCTTGTCTGACAATGCGAACCTTGACGCGATCTTTGTGCAACACCGCGCGCATTTCGTTCGGTGACAAAAAGATGTCGCCTTCACTGTCGTCACGAATTAGAAAGCCGTGACCATCGCGATGACCTTGCACGCTACCCTCGATTTCATCGAGGACTCCAGAGGGTTGGCTAATTTTTTTGATATACAATCCTTAGTTCTTGTCCTGAAAGCCCAGGTGGCGGAATTGGTAGACGCACTAGTTTCAGGTACTAGCGAGTAACTTCGTGGGGGTTCGAGTCCCTTCCTGGGCACCAAGTTTAATCAAAGCTGCACAAATGGCAGCTTTTTTTTCGCATTTTATTTTCAGGCAGCCACCCAGTTTTTCACAACTTAGACTTACAACTGTTACTCATTTGCGGTTTGATTCGCAAACTCAAACTGTTAAATTGGCAAACCAACTAAATCGTGGCCTTCTACGCCCACAATTCGGACGCGGATCAACTCACCTGCCTTATAGGTTTTGCTAATTTTTTCTGGCGGCAATAATTTGACCACGCCATCAATTTCAGGGGCATCGGCGTAGGTACGGCCAACGCCACCTTTTTTACCCAATGCTATGGCTTTGTCGACCAGCACTTGCATGGTTGCACCAACACGGTGCTGTAGGCGTTGCACTGAGACTTCCTCGGCCACCGCCATAAATCGTGAACGCCGCTCTTCGCGAACTTCTTGCGGCAACATGCCCGGCAATTCGTTGGCCACAGCGCCTTTGACAGGGCTGTAGGCAAAACAACCTGCCCTGTCAATTTGAGCTTCACGAACAAAGTTCAGCAAATGCTCAAACTCTTCTTCAGTTTCACCTGGGAACCCAGCAATGAAGGTGCTTCGAATGACCAGCTGCGGGCAGATCTCGCGCCACTTTTGAATACGCTCTAAATTCTTCTCGCCACTAGCGGGTCGTTTCATGCGTTTTAGTACATCTGGATGACTGTGTTGCAATGGAACATCCAAATATGGCAGCACCGATCCTGTTGCCATCAATGGCAATATTTCATCAACGCTGGGATACGGGTACACATAATGCAAGCGAACCCAAGCACCATGTTGTTGCGCCATTTCACCCAAGGCTTGAACCAGTTCAACCATGCGTGTTTTGACAGGGCGCCCTTCCCAAAAACCAGTGATGTATTTGACGTCGACGCCATACGCAGAAGTATCCTGGCTGATCACCAACAATTCCTTAACGCCACCTTCAAAAAGCGCTTTGGCTTCTTTCAACACATCACCAATTGGACGCGAAACCAAATCGCCGCGCATAGAGGGAATGATGCAGAAAGTACAGCGGTGGTTGCAGCCTTCGCTGATTTTTAAATAAGCGTAATGACGTGGGGTCAGCTTGAGACCTGCCTCGCCAAATGCATTGGGAACCAAATCTAAAAATGGGTCGTGGGGTTTGGGCAAATGGGCGTGCACGGCATCCATGACTTCTTGCGTAGCGTGCGGCCCAGTCACTGCCAAAACACT
>CANKXC010000010.1 GCA_947487355.1 Comamonadaceae bacterium
GTGGTACCACAAGCACGTGGGCGGCGGCAATTGCCCCATTGTGGACACCTTCTGGCAAACCGAAACCGGTGGCCACATGATTACGCCACTGCCTGGCGTGACACCCATGGTGCCCGGTTCTTGCACACTGCCTTTCCCTGGCATTCAAGCGGCCATCGTAGACGAAACAGGCAAAGACATGCCCAACGGCCAAGGCGGTATTTTGGTGGTCAAGCGTCCTTGGCCTTCCATGATTCGCACCATCTGGGGTGACCCCGATCGCTTTGTCAAAAGCTACTACCCCGCAGATTTCCAAGGCAAGTACTACTTGGCGGGCGATGGTGCCATTCGCGATGCCCAAACTGGTTACTTCACCATTACCGGTCGTATCGATGATGTGTTAAATGTGTCGGGTCACCGCATGGGCACCATGGAAATTGAATCCGCTTTGGTCAGTTGTACCGAACTGGTGGCCGAAGCCGCGGTGGTGGGCCGTCCTGACGACACCACCGGTGAAGCCATCTGCGCCTTTGTGGTGCTCAAGCGTTCTTTGCCTACAGGCGAAGAAGGTAAGGCCATTGCCAAACAATTGCGTGATCACATTGCCAAAGAAATTGGCCCAATTGCCAAGCCCAAAGACATTCGCTTTGGCGAGAATTTGCCCAAGACTCGTTCAGGCAAAATCATGCGCCGTTTGCTTCGCAGCTTGGCCAAAGGCGAGCAAATTACGCAAGACATTAGCACTTTGGAAAACCCAGCCATTTTGGGTCAGTTGGGTCAGGCTTATTGATTCAAGCCTGGCAACTCAACGAGCCGGGCCCATGACGTTGCCTTCGCGTCGTGGATCTGCCCCGCCAAAGAAGCCTGACGGTATCAACTCGATGGCATGAATGCCACTGGGCATGGGGAGTTCAATCACCTCATGCCCTTTGTTTTTCAGTCCCTGAATTGTTTGCAGAGGAAATCTCTTTGCTTCCAAAAGGGCAGGGCCATTGAGGTTGACAAAGTTGGGCAGATCAATCGCCTCTTGTGCATTCAAATTCCAATTCAAGGTGCCTAACAACAACTTGTTGGTGTAGTGGATGATGGCTGCGCCACCGGGACTACCGCCACTCATTTTGAGTAGTCCTGTGGCTTTGTCAAAAACCAAAGTAGGGGACATGGAGGAGCGGGGCCGTTTACCTGGTTCTACCCGATTCGCAATGGGCAAGCCATTGACATCCTTTGGCGCAAAACTAAAGTCAGTTAACTCATTGTTCAACAAGAAGCCACCCACATTGCCACGCTCTGAGTTGACCATTAACCTTGAACCAAAACTGGCCTCGATGGTGGTGGTCATTGCAAGTGCACGCCCTGATGAATCTATCACGCTGATGTGGCTGGTGCCATATTCGGTTTGATGTGGCATGGGTGCCCAGGCGCTGGGCTGTGAGACAGGTTGACCGGCCTGTGCAATTTTCATGCTTTGATTGCCGATGAGTCGACTTCTTTGGATCAGATAATTGGGATTCAAAAGGTTTTCCCAACGGCCTCCTGGTGCTGCGACAAAGTCAGGATCTGCAATAAATTGGGCACGATCCGCAAATGCTAACTTTGCAGATTCGTTGTAAAAATGCAGCCAATCCGAAGAGGGTAAGCCTTGGATCAAGGGCATAGGGGCTGCCGGCGTTTGATTCAATATGCCCAATATTTGCCCCATGGTCAAAACGCCAGAACTGGGTGGTGGAAAGCCGCAAACCTTGAAGTCTCGCTTGGGCAATTTGACCGAATAGTCAAAGCACAAGACCTCTCGTTTTTGAGCTTTGTAACTGCTTAGATCTTGCAAAGTCAGATTACCAGGACGTAAGGGGTGACTAAGTACTTTGTTCACCATGGCTTGCGCCCATAGGCCTTCTTTCAAAGCCATCGAGCCCCTTGCTGCAATGTCTTTGAGGACGATTGCCAGTTCTGGATTTTTCAAAAGATGCCCCACTGGATGAGGCTGACCCTGCGGACCGAAAAAATAATGAAGTGCTGCGGCATCATTTTTTAAATCAGGCGTTTCTAACAATGCGGCATGCAGTCGAGGACTGATAAAGAAGCCATTTATAGCCAAGTCAATAGCGGGTTGAATTAAGCGAGACCAAGGCAGTTTGCCATGTTCGCGGTGCGCCAATTCCAACACACTGAGTGTGCCGGGCACACCCACCGAGAGTCCACTGGCAACAGCGGCTTGAAAAGCAATGGGTTTGCCGTGGCCGTCCAAAAAAAGATTTTCATGCGCAGCCGCTGGAGCGGTTTCACGACCGTCGTAAGCCTCGATGCGCTGTCCATCATGATGAAGAATAAATGCACCGCCTCCAATACCGCTTGATTGAGGTTCTACCAAGGTCAAAACCATTTGAATGGCAACGGCAGCGTCAATGGCGGTGCCGCCAGCTTTCAGAACTTCGTAGCCTGCTTGGGTGGCCAGTGGATTGGCGCTGGCCACTGCAAATCCTTGGGTGTGCCAACCATTTTTTGAATTGTTTGCCAATGGCTCTGAGGGGAGGCGTGTCAAATCGGTCGGGTTGACCGATTGTCCAAATGCCTGGAATGAAAAACTGCAAGTCCAGAGGACAACCGCAACCCAAGGATGTCGGAAGTCTTGCAAGAAATTCATAGGGCCCTCCATTCAATGGACGGCCAAGTGTATGACTTACTTTGGCGCGAGTCGAATGGCGCCATCCAAACGAATCACTTCACCGTTCAGCATATCGTTTTCTAAAATGTGTTTCACCAATTTGGCGTAGTCATTGGGCGTTCCCAAGCGGCTAGGGAAGGGGACTGCCGCAGCCAAGGCATCTTGGACTGCTTGAGGCATCCCAAACACCATGGGTGTTCCAAAAATTCCGGGGGCAATGGTCATGTTGCGAATGCCGTTACGCGCTAGGTCGCGGGCAATAGGCAGGGTCATACCTACGACACCGCCTTTGGAGGCAGAGTAAGCGGCTTGACCAATTTGGCCGTCGTATGCTGCAACAGAAGCCGTTGAAATCATGACCCCCCGCTCGCCTGTGGGCTCGGGTTCGTTTTGACACATGGCTTCAGAGGCCAAACGAATCATGTTGAAAGTGCCAACCAAGTTAACCATGACTGTTTTGCTGAAAGTCGCCAAGGGGTGTGCCCCATTCTTTCCGACTGTTTTTTCTGCTGGGGCAATGCCTGCGCAATTCACCAGTCCTACGAGCTTGCCCATCGAAACAGCTTTGGCAACCACAGCTTGTCCATCGGCTTCGTTGCTCACGTCGCACTTTAGAAAAGCACCACCCAATTCCTTTGCAACGGCTTCGCCTTTTTCGGTTTGCATGTCTGCAATGACCACTTTGCCGCCATTGGCTGCCAACATGCGTGCCGTACCTTCGCCTAGCCCTGATGCGCCGCCGGTCACAATGAAAACCTTGCCTTGGATGTCCATTCTTCACTCCTGTTTGGTTGACGTTACGTAAACGTCAATTATGCATCTTCTAAGTCCCTTTGAAGACAAAATTCTCGATAGATTTGGTGTGCGGGAAAAGCTATCGAATGTATAGGGACAATCAATCGAGTCGTCGTCAATTAGGGTTTACGATAGTCCTCGATGAATCAGAAGTTCATTGCCCTTTTTAATCAACTCGAAATTGAAAATCATGTCACTTATCAACACAGCAGTTCAGCCATTCAAAACGCAAGCTTTCCACAATGGCAAGTTCATTGAAGTTTCAGAAGCCAGCCTCAAAGGCAAATGGTCAGTTCTGATTTTCATGCCTGCCGCTTTCACTTTCAACTGCCCCACAGAAATTGAAGATGCAGCTGACAATTACGCAGCCTTCCAAAAAGCTGGTGCCGAGGTTTACATCGTTACGACAGACACCCACTTTTCACACAAAGTTTGGCACGAGACTTCACCTGCAGTGGGCAAGGCCAAGTTTCCATTGGTTGGCGACCCAACACACAAATTGACACGCGCTTTCGGTGTCCACATCGAAGAAGACGGTTTAGCCTTGCGCGGCACTTTCGTGATCAACCCTGATGGCATCATCAAGACCATGGAAGTTCATTCCAACGAAATTGCACGTGATGTGTCAGAAACTTTGCGCAAGTTGACCGCTGCCCAATATACAGCGGCCAACCCAGGTCAAGTTTGTCCCGCCAAGTGGAAAGAAGGCGCTAAGACCTTGACACCTTCTTTGGACTTGGTCGGCAAGATCTAATTTCAAGCCTCTCAATGCCCTGGCAACAGGGCGTTGTGGGAAGGGCATCTGGTCACTTGGTGGCTGTGTGCTTTGCCCTCAACCACTTCCCACTTTAAGTCGCAGCTTAATGGTCTACGTTCCAGCGTCGGCCTGGCAGTGCATCGACTCAATCTTAAAAATGAATTTGGATAAAACATGTTAGACGACACACTCAAAACGCAATTACAAACCTACTTGGGCATGCTGCGTACGCCTATTCGCTTAATTGCCTCGTTGGACGACAGTGAGACAGGTACCGAGATGCGCAGTCTGCTGGAAACCATAGAGTCTTTGTCTGACAAAGTTAGCTTGGACACTTCGGGTGATGATGCGCGCAAACCATCTTTTGTGGTGGTTCGTGATGGCGAAACGCAAGGTGTACGATTTGCTGGTTTGCCTCTAGGGCACGAGTTCACATCCTTGGTGTTGGCCTTGCTCTGGACAGGGGGTCACCCGCCAAAAGTTGAGCAAGATGTGCTCGATGCAATCAAGGCCTTAGACGGTGATTTCAATTTTGAGGTCTACATGTCCTTGTCATGCCACAACTGCCCGGACGTAGTCCAAGCTTTGTCCCTCATGGCCATTTTCAACCCCAAAGTGAAGACCATTGTCATTGAAGGCGGGGCTTTCCAACAAGAAGTAACCGAGCGCGAAATCATGGCTGTTCCCATGGTGTTCCTGAACGGCAAAGTGTTCGGTTCAGGCCGTATGACTGTTGAGGAAATTGTGGCCAAGATAGACACAGGTGCTTCCCATCGCGAAGCCGCCAAGATCAATGCCAAAGAAACCTTCGATGTTCTCATTGTGGGCGGTGGTCCTGCGGGTGCAGCAGCCGCTGTCTATGCGGCTCGCAAAGGTATACGCGTGGGTGTGGCTGCAGAACGTTTTGGCGGCCAAGTCAATGACACGATGGCCATTGAAAACTACATTTCTGTTTTGGAAACAGATGGCCCTAAATTTGGCGCAGCGTTAGAAGCTCAGGTCCGTCAATACGGTGTGGACATCATGAATTTGCAGAAGGCTACCAAGGTGGTGCCTGCTTCTGAGCCTGGTGGTTTGATACAAGTTCAAATGGAAAACGGAGGCGCGTTGAGTGCTCGCACCGTGATTCTGTCAACAGGCGCACGCTGGCGCAATGTCAATGTTCAGGGTGAACAAGAATACAAAAACAAAGGGGTGGCTTACTGCCCCCACTGTGATGGTCCCTTGTTCAAGGGCAAGCGCACCGCGGTTATTGGTGGCGGTAATTCGGGCATCGAGGCCGCCATTGATTTGGCTGGCATTGTGGCGCACGTGACAGTCATTGAGTTTGCAGATCAGCTCAAAGCCGATGCGGTGCTGGTGAATAAACTCAAAAGCTTGAACAATGTGACCATTCACACCAATGCACAAACGACAGAAATCACGGGCGATGGCAGTGTGGTGAACGGTATTCGATACAAAGATCGCACTTCAGGTGAAGCGCATCACATCCCCTTAGAAGGTGTGTTTGTTCAAATTGGCTTGGTGCCCAATACCGAGTTTTTGAAGGGTACTTTTGAATTGAGCAAGTTCGGTGAAATCATGGTGGACGCCAAAGGTCACACCAATGTGCCTGGCGTTTTTGCGGCTGGCGATTGCACCACCGTGCCTTTCAAACAAATTGTGATTGCAGCCGGTGACGGC
Source organism: Comamonadaceae bacterium (assembly GCA_947487355.1). GTDB lineage: Bacteria > Pseudomonadota > Gammaproteobacteria > Burkholderiales > Burkholderiaceae_C > Limnohabitans_A. Next base: position 5,877 of record CANKXC010000010.1, read on the forward strand.
GCTAAAGCAGCACTCAGTGCGTTTGATCACCTGATTCGGTCACCTGTGGCGGCTTGACCTTGCGAAGGTAGGCCAAGACCAAGGCCAACCAACCCAAGATGAAGCTGGTTCCCCCCCAAGGGACCAGGGCTTTGAAGGTTTGGATGTCATGCCAAGCCCGCAACAAAATGTTGATGGAAAAAAGTAAACAACCAATGACAAAGAGAGCGCCTGCAACTTGCAGGCGCTTTTCAGTTGGCCTCGATTGCCCCAAAATGCCGACCAAAATAAGGCCAAGAGAATGAAATTGCAGTAACTGCAAGCTGGCTTGAACCATCAAGCCCGAAGTGCCGTTTAAACTGTTGCCATGTGTGGCATAAGCCGAAGAAACAACCGATAAGGCTGCTAAAAATGCGCCGATTGCGATAAATCGAGTTGGCCAGTTCGGTTGATTTGTTGCTTGAAGCTGTTCCATTGAAACCCAATACTTTTTAATTGAGACTCAACATTATGCAAGTGAAGTTATGGCCCGCGGATTCAAGCCGCGATGGCTTGCTGTCTTTCAAAAAAGCTTTATGCCATTTAAGCTTACTGGGCGTACTCATTTTGTCTGGTTGTGCCAGCGTTAAATCACCAGATACAGGCGCTTTGAAGTCGCCCGAATCCGTTCAGTCAGCAACAGCAGCTTCAACGACCATCGTGACGCCTGGGCCTGGTATCGTCGAACCGATAGCCCCCCCTCCGCCGCTAAAGGTATTGCATCTAGGACTGGCGCTAGGTGGCGGAGCTGCTCGAGGCTTTGCGCATGTAGGCGTGATTCAAGTCTTAGAAGAAGCAGGTATACAGCCTGAGCTTGTGGTTGGAACTTCTGCAGGCAGCTTGGTTGCAGCTTTGTATGCCAGCGGTAAAAACAGTGCTCAACTGAGGCGTGTCGCAGAAACCATGGAAGAAGCTGAAATTACGGATTGGATGATGCCCATCTTGAACAGGGGTGCCTTGCGAGGCGAAGCTCTGGCGCGTTATGTCAATTCTCAAGTGGGTGGACGTCTGATTGAACAAATGAAAATACCTTTGGGAATTGTGGCAACCGATTTGCACAATGGTGAACCCGTTTTGTTTCGAAGAGGTAATACGGGGTCTGCGGTTAGAGCTTCTAGTGCTGTTCCCGCTGTATTTCAACCCGTCAAAATTGGCAATAGAGAATATGTGGATGGTGGCTTGGTCTCACCCGTTCCAGTTCGTCAGGCTCGTGAGATGGGGGCCAACGTGGTCATAGCCGTTGACATTTCCACAGACCCAGAAGGTAGCCCAGCATCCGATACTTTTCAAATCTTGATGCAAACTTTCAACATCATGGGCAAAAGTTTAAATACAGTTTTGCTAAAGGACGCCGACATTGTGGTGAAGCCCTCATTGTCGGGCGTCAAGAGCGCTGACTTTGCAGCCAGACGAAAATCGATTGAAGCTGGCAGGGAGGCCATGCTCAAAGCCCTGCCAAAGCTGAAAGAGGTTTTAAGCGCTTACGCTGTGAAGCCTTGATGTTGACCTTCTAACGCAAACAAAAAAGCCGGTGAATTCATCACCGGCTTTTTTTCAGAGTAAGTCCTATTGAGCCGGACCTACACTTGAAAGCGAATTAACGCTTTTTGGAAGCTGTCTTAGCAGTTGCAACCGCTGTGTTGGTCACAGCTGCAATGTTGGCTTCAGCCATGTCAGTTGCTTGCTTGACAGCTTTTTGAACTGATTCGTAAGCAGTGTTAGCAGCTGATACAGCACTTTTCATGACGGCAACAGCTGTTTCAGAACCTGCGGGTGCGTTGGAAGTTGCAGAGTCAACCAAGTTGGCGAACTGCTTTTGAGCAGCAGCTGTTTGGGCTTCCAAAGCTTTTGTGAATTCGCTGGATGTACCAGAAGCGATGTCATAGAGGTGACGGCTGTAGGCAGCTGTCTTCTCAGCCAAGGGCTGGAACAAGTTAGCTTGCAAAGCCAACAATTCTTGAGCGTCTTTAACGCTCATGACGGCTTTGGTGCTGTGAGCTGATTCGCTCAAAGCAGCTTTTGTCGCTGTCAGGTTCAATTCAACCAATTTTTCAACACCTTCGAAGGCTTTGTTTGTCAAGCCGAAGAGGGTTTCAACGTTGGCTTTGTGCGAGGCGAGGATTTGTTCTGTAGTCATCATGTGGATCTCCATTTATTAAAAAAGTTACAAAGGAACTGCTCCGAACTGATTGGGCTTTCGCCTGACCTACTTCTTGTTGCAGTGCAGCATGGGTTGAATTTTAGGGAGTCTTGAGCCGAATACAAGGGTTTTTTGTTGCATTGCAGCATTTTAGAGTCGACGTTCTAGAAATTGAAGTTAACAGGTCAAGACACAATATCGTCATGAAAGCTTTTTATTCGGACCATTTTGTGCTGCCTCTGCCGGAGGGGCATCGTTTCCCCATGGCCAAATACAGCATGCTTCGAGAAAGAGTGGCGCAAGAGCTAAATGGTGTTCAATTATTGGAGGCACCCCAGGCAACAGAGGGGGAGTTGGCCTTGGCGCACGCCCCAGAATATGTTCAGGCCGTGAAGCAGGGAACTTTGAGCTCAGAGGCTTTGAGGGAAATTGGCTTTCCTTGGTCGCCGGCCATGGCCGAGCGGTCTGTCCGATCGGCTGGCGCATCCATCGCGGCAGCCAGGTTGGCAATGAAGGAGGGCATCTCGGGCAATCTGGCGGGTGGAACTCACCACGCTAGCGCCAGTCAGGGGGGTGGATTCTGCGTTTTCAATGACATTGCAGTCACAGCCAGGGTGCTCCAGATGGAGCACTTTCGTCAGACCAAAAAGACTTTGCAGGTGTTGGTTGTCGATTTGGACGTGCACCAAGGTAACGGAACTGCGAGCATTTTTACCAACGACCCTTCTGTTTTCACCCTCTCATTGCACGGGGAAAAGAACTTTCCATTTCGCAAAGTGCCCAGTGACTTGGATGTTGGATTGCCTGATGGCTGCACCGATGCGCCCTACTTGGACACCTTGGACCAGGCTTTAAAGCAAGCCTCTGAGCGATTCAAGCCTGACTTTTTGATCTATCTGGCGGGAGCGGATGCACACGAGGGTGACAGGTTAGGGCGGCTGAAACTTTCAGAAGCGGGCATGGCCGCTCGAGATCAAGCGGTGTTTGATTGGGCCAGTGCCAAACAAGTCCCCATGATCATTTGCATGGGCGGAGGCTATGGACACGATCTTGTGACAACCGTAGCGGTTCAAATGAATACTTGGCGTTTGGCGTTAAGGCACTGGCTTCACTGGCAAAATCGAGGGTGATGATTTGCACCAATTAAATGACAACGGAGTAAAAAATGAAAGAACTGAGTTCCTCACAAGTTAGCACAGTGATTGCAGACCCAAGCAGCGTTGACGATGCCATATTAAGCCGCTTCTCAACCCGCGCCTATATGGACAAGCCTGTTGACAAAGCGATCTTGGCTGATTTGCTGCAGGTGGCTGCTCGCGCGCCCAGTGGTACCAACACACAGCCCTGGAAAGTTTATGTTGTCCAAGGCGCTGCCAAAGACAAATTGGTTGCAGAAGTTTGTGATGCGCACAACGCCATGGCAGCCAATCCAGCTTTGGCGGCTGATTATGCAGAGGCTTACGACTACTACCCAACGCAATGGGTCAGCCCCTATATCGACAGACGCCGTGAATGTGGTTTTGGCTTGTATGGCGTGTTGGGGATTGGCAAAGGCGACAAGGAAAAAATGCACTTTCAGCACCAACAAAACTTTAGGTTCTTTGGCGCGCCAGTGGGTTTATTTTTTACCATCGACAAAGTGATGGGGCGTGGTAGTTTGGTCGACTACGGCATGTTCATTCAAAGTGTCATGTTGGCTGCGCGCGCTCGCGGCTTGCACACATGTCCACAGGCTGCCTGGAATAGTTATGGAAAAATTATTTTCAAACACATTGGTGCAGGCGACAACGAAATGATGGTTTGTGGTCTGTCCTTGGGCTATGCCGATGAAGCAGCCTTAGTCAACACCTTCAAAACAACACGCGTTGACGCGGCTTCTTTCACGCAATGGATTGAATGAGTTTTTGGTTGATTCAGTGCTTGAATGGTTTAAGCCACGCAAGCACACTGTTCATGATGGCTGCGGGCTTGACGCTGGTCTTTGGCGTCACTCGCATCGTCAATTTTGCGCATGGCAGTTTCTACATGTTGGGCGCGTTGCTGGCGGGCAGCTGGGTCACGCAATGGTATCCATCATGGGCCGATAACGCGTTGACCTATATCTTGGCCATGCTCATTGGCGCTTTGTGTGCAGCCATGTTGGGCGCTTTGGCAGAAATCTCTCTATTTCGACCCCTGCGTCATTCGCCGCCGCTCTATCCTCTGGTGGCAACTTTTGGCTTAAGTCTTTTCGTTCACGATTTATTACTTTGGTTTTTAGGTCCCAACGAAGTGTTCGCACCAAGATTTCCTGGATTGAAGGGTGCGGTTCAATTGGGTGAAGAATTTTTCCCACAATGGCAGCTTTTCATTCTGTGTTTGGGGCCCATCGTTTGGTTGCTTTTGCACTTGCTCCTCACCAAAACCAAATGGGGTCAACAAGTTCGTGCGGCCACGCAAGACCGAGAAATGTTGGATGCACTGGGCATCAACCCCGCACCCCTCATGCTAGGCGTCGTCGTCTTGGGTTGTGGTTTAGCAGGCTTAGCAGGCGCCTTGCAGTTGCCTAGAGAGCCCGCCAATTTGCAAATGGACTTGCAAATGGTTGTGGAGACTTTTGTGGTGGTTGTCATGGGCGGTCTTGGCAGTATTGCCGGCGCTTTTTTTGCCTCAGTGTTAATTGGCTGCGTCCATGCCTTTGGGATTCATTTCTTTCCGCAAGCCACATTGGTGTTGGTGTTTTTGACCATGGCTCTGGTTTTAGCTGTGAGGCCCCAAGGCTTGATGGGCGAACTGCCCGGTGCAGCGCAGCGCGAGAGGGTGCCCAGCTTTAATTTCGGACTACAAAGTCAATTGCTTCAATGGCTCATGTGGGGTTTATTTGTCTGTCTGGCATTGGGCGTCATGGTATCGGGAGACTATGCGCAAAGTGTGCTTGAAGATGTCTTGGTCATGCTGCTCTTTGGGTTGAGTTTGCAATGGATGATGGCGTTGTCGGGTTGGGTCAGCTTTGGCCATGCTGCTTATTTTGGATTGGGTGCTTACGCAGCGGCTCTGAGCCATGTCCATTGGCATTTCAATGCACTGCTGGCCATTCTTTGTGGTGCGACTGTTTCCGTGTTAGCAGCCAGCTTCATGGTTCGCTTGTTAAACAGAAGCTCGGGTGTTTACTTGGCCATGCTTTCTTTGGCTTTTGCGCAGGTGATCTGGGCCAGTGCCAGTCAATGGGTGAGCTTGACGGGTGGCGACAATGGTCTGATTGGACTCACATTTTTAGCCGAGACGCCTAGATGGATTTTTCAAACAGGTTTGTTAACGCTGTGTCTCTTGTCATTGCTGGTTTTCAAGCGCCTTGTTCAGTCGAGTTTTGGCGCGGCTTTGCAGGCGGGTAGGGATGCACCACAAAGAGCATTGGCCAGTGGCTTAGCGGTAGATAAGCTCAATGCCCATATTTTCTTTTTGAGTGCCGGACTAGCTGGTTTGGCGGGCGCACTATGGACCATTAGCAAAGGTGCTGTCTTCCCTTCGGTCGCATCCATCGCTCAATCGGTCGACGCACTCATGATGGTCTTGATGGGCGGCGTTCACCATTTATGGGGCAGCGTTGCAGGCAGTGTGTTTTTAAAAGGCCTGGGGGCTGAAATGGCTCGCCATTTTGAATATTGGCGCGGATTTTTGGGCTTGGTCATTATGCTGTTAGTGGTGTTTGCACCAGAGGGAATTTTGGGAACGCGATGGACGCCTCGCATGGTTCGCAAGTCGGTCAATCAGGGGCAGGCATGAGTGCTGTTTTGCTGGTTCACGATCTTCATCAACACTATGGTGCGGTCCATGCCCTCAAGGGGGTTAGCTTTGAGGTGGCCTCTGGTGAATGTGTTGCCTTGATTGGCCCCAATGGCGCAGGTAAATCGACCTGCTTTGCATGCGTGGCGGGTCAGCAACAAGCGAAGCAAGGAAAGGTGATCTGGCGAAACCAAAGTCTTCTTAAAGTGCCAGCTGAGGGCCGCCGTGCTTTGGGGGTTGCCAGAACTTTTCAAGTGGCACAAGTTTTTGAAGCCTTAAGTGTTTTTCAAAATTTGCAGTTGGCCTTCAAAGCTGCCTCGGGCGTTTCCATGTTGGACACTTTGGATCGATGCGAATTGGACAAGGCAGCAAATTGGTTGATAAAAATGGGTTTGGACGATTTAAGTCCAGAGGCTATCCATTCGCCTGCCATGAACTTGTCCTATGGAGCCAAGAAAAGATTGGAGCTCGCTGTGGCCATGGCTGGATTGGAAGAGCCCAGTGCTGGACTGTTGCTGCTGGATGAGCCTGCCGCTGGCTTATCACCTTCGGAGCGTGCAGACATGATGCAACGCGTCAAATCATTGGCCAAGGATGGCACCACAGTGCTGTACACCGAGCACAATATGGATGCTGTTTTTGGAGTGGCTGACCGGGTCATGGTGTTGATGGGAGGGCGTTTGGTTGCCCAAGGCAAGCCACAGGATGTGGCCGCCAATGCCTTGGTTCGCGAAAGATATTTAGGCACCAGTTTGGATGCATTGGAGTTTTTGTCCCATGCTTGAAGTTCGCCATCTCAATGCCAGCTACGGACAAGCGCAAGTCTTGTTCAAAGTTTCATTTGATGTACCTTTGGGAAGTATGGTCCTCATTCAGGGCTTGAACGGGGCGGGTAAGTCGACGCTGCTCAAATCCATCATGGGCCTCATGAGCAATGTGACTGGCAGCATTCATTGGCAAGGGCATGCTCTTGACAAGTTAGCGCCGCATGCAAGGTCCCAAATTGGACTTGGCTATGTGCCAGAGGATCGTCGTTTGTTTGCAGCATTGACCGTCCGTCAAAATTTAGAGATAGCCTTACCCAGTCGCAAGCAAACGTCTACATCTTTGTCAACCCAACTTCAGCTCCAAGATGTCTTGACTTTATTTCCTTCTCTTGGCGCCATGCTTGATCGACCCGCGTCACAAATGAGTGGCGGAGAGCAGCAAATGCTGGCCTTGGGCAGAACGCTCATGACTCAGGCAAGCATGCTGTTGCTGGATGAACCATGTGAGGGCATTGCGCCGGTCCTGGTTCAATCGATTGCGCAAGCGCTAGAAAAACTAAAAAAACAAGGATTCACGTTGCTGATCGCTGAACAGAATCAAATTCTCAGCGCCATGGCGGATCAGGTTTTGCACATTGCGAGTGGTCATTTGACGGTTCATCAGCAGGCGCAGCGCTGAACCCCTCTGAAAAGCCAGAAAACATCTCGTTTATCCGTAGCCTGCCCATGACTCAAAAGGCCATGCTTCACTTACACTGCAGGGTGTACTTCTCAGGCCTCTTTTTGCCATGATCATTACCAGTTTGCTGGACACAGACCTCTACAAATTCACCATGATGCAGGTGGTGCTGCATCAATTTCCGGGTGCCCAAGTAGAGTATCGTTTCAAGTGCCGAAATCCAGGTGTCGATTTGGCGCCCTATGTTGACGAAATTCGAAGCGAAATTAAGTCGCTTTGCAGTCTGCATTTCAAAGACGATGAGCTCGCCTATTTGAGATCTTTGCGATTCATCAAAAGCGACTTCGTCGATTTTTTGGGCCTGTTCAAGCTAAATGAAAAATACATTCAGGTCACCCCCAATTTAACTGGCGAAATTGACATCATCATTCAAGGCCCCTGGTTGCACACCATCTTGTTTGAGATTCCAGTTCTGGCCATCGTCAACGAGGTGTATTTCAGAAATACCCAGCGCTTGCCCGATTTGATGGAGGGGCGTGCGAGGCTTGATACCAAAATCAAACAACTACAAGCAGCAGATTTAAAGTCTCTGAAAATTGCAGATTACGGCACCCGCCGTAGATTTTCAAAGTATTGGCATGAAGAAGTCCTACGAGTTTTAATTGGCAGATTGGGTGCAGGTTCGGCAGGCCAATTTGCTGGCACCAGCAACGTTTACTTTGCATACATGTTGGGCCTCACCCCGCTTGGCACCATGGCGCATGAATACCTTCAAGCTAGTCAGGCTCTGGGTCCAAGGCTGCGGGACAGTCAAGTCTTTGCCTTTGAGTCTTGGGCTAAAGAGTACCGAGGCGACTTGGGTATTGCGCTAAGCGATGTCTACGGTTTCAACGCTTTCTTGCGCGACTTCGACATGTACTTTTGCAAGTTGTTTGACGGCGCGCGCCATGATAGCGGCGACCCCTTTGTGTGGGGGGAGCGGATGATTGCGCATTACCGTGCCAATCGAGTTGATCCAATGACCAAGTCTTTGATTTTCAGTGATGGCTTAACCGTGCCACGAACCATTGAGTTGTTCCGTCAATTCAATGGTCGCTGTTTATTGGCATTTGGCATTGGTACCAACCTCACCAACGATTTGGGCTATGAGCCATTGCAAATTGTGATCAAGATGACCCGCTGCAACGGTCAACCGGTTGCAAAACTTTCGGATACGCCCGGCAAAGGCATGTGTGACGATGAAAAGTATTTGGCTTATTTGGCGCAAGTATTTGAGATCACGCCTAACCCTGCGTAAGTCATTTTTTTGTTCAATGACTCAGTCTATTTTTTCTTCAGGTAAAAATCTCATGAACCAAAATTCTCGCCTTACCACCCTGTGTTTTTTGGGATTGATGTCTCTGTTGCCAAGTGTAGCTTGTGCCGCTGAAATCAATGGCGCAGAACTCAGCGCTTTGTGGGGCATACCTTTTGCAGGTCTTTTGCTTTCAATTGCGCTGATGCCACTGCTTGTGCCTCAATTTTGGCATCACCATTTTGGCAAGGTGACGTTGGCATGGTCTCTGATATTTTTGCTGCCATTTGCGGCTATGTATGGCGCAGGCCTAGCTGGCGCCAACTTTATTCATGCTTTGTTTGGTGAATATATTCCGTTCATTATTTTGTTAACGGCCTTGTTCACCGTATCGGGTGGTATTTTCATTCGGGGCAATTTGCATGGCAGTCCTGGATTAAATACCAGCATCTTGGCCATCGGTGCTTTCTTGGCCAGCTTCATGGGCACCACTGGCGCTTCAATGCTCATGATCAGACCGCTTATTCGGGCCAATGACAATCGCAAGCATGTCGCGCACGTGGTTGTATTTTTTATTTTCATTGTGGCCAACGCAGGTGGTTCATTGACCCCGTTGGGCGATCCACCCCTATTCCTAGGTTTTTTAAAAGGCGTTGATTTTTTCTGGACGGTTAAAGCACTCCTTCCTGAAACACTTTTCTTGGTCGGCTCCTTGTTGCTGATTTTCTTTTTGCTAGATTCTTGGTTCTATCACAAGCGAGAAGAACTGCTCCCCATGGACCCCACACCCGACTCTCGTCAAATTGGTTTTGATGGCAAGGTCAACTTTTTGTTGTTGGGTGGTGTGGTTTGTTTGGTCCTCATGAGTGGACTTTGGAAGTCTTCGGTGGTGTTTAACATCGCCGGAACAGAAGTGGCTCTGCAAAGCGTGCTTCGCGATATCGGCTTGGTTGCTATCACGCTTTTATCCCTCAAGCTTACGCCTTCTCAGGTGCATGCAGACAATCAATTCAGTTGGGGACCCATCCAAGAAGTTGCCAAGTTATTTGCTGGTATTTTCTTGACCATCATCCCTGTCATTGCCATGTTGAAGGCCGGTGTCAATGGACCATTTGGCTCTGTGGTTGCAGCCGTCACCCAACCGGACGGCACGCCCGATGTGGTCATGTACTTTTGGATTACAGGCTTTTTAAGTTCGTTCCTAGACAATGCGCCAACTTACTTGGTTTTTTTCAACACAGCAGGGGGCGACGCCCAGGTATTGATGACCACCATGGCCAGTACCTTGGCTGCCATCTCTGCTGGCGCTGTTTTTATGGGCGCCAACAGCTACATTGGCAATGCACCTAACCTGATGGTCAAAGCCATTGCCGAAGACCGTGGCATCAAAATGCCCAGTTTCTTTGGCTACATGGCGTGGTCACTTTGTATCCTCATTCCTTTGTTTGTCATCATGACTTTTATTTGGTTCCGTCCATGAATAAACCCGCTATTTTGGTGGCCCGCGCCATCTTTCCAGAAACATTGGCGCACTTGTCTCAGCACTTTGAGGTGGAAAGCAATCAGACCGATGAGGTCTTGAGCGCGGCCGAATTAAGCCAACGTTTGCAAGGCAAGGTGGGTGCGCTCACCACTGGCAGTGAACGCATTGACAGCGCCATACTACAAGCCAATCCGCAATTGAAAATGGTTGCCAACATGGCTGTTGGCTTCAATAATTTTGATGTGCCCGCCATGACGGCAGCCGGTGTGTTGGCCAGCAATACGCCAGACGTCTTGACTGAAACGACAGCAGACTTCGGCTTTGCGTTGTTGATGGCCACAGCCAGAAGAGTGAGTGAAAGCGAGCACTTTTTGCGCGCTGGAAAATGGACCAAATGGAGTTATGACATGTTTGCCGGTGCCGAAGTTCATGGCAGCACCATGGGCATTATTGGCATGGGGCGCATAGGGCAGGGCATTGCCCGCCGAGGTGCCCTGGGCTTTGGGATGAAGGTCATTTATCACAACCGCTCACAACTTTCAGCCCAATTAGAAGCTGAATGCAAAGCAAGTTATGTGTCCAAAGAAGAACTCTTGAAAACAGCAGACCATGTGGTGTTGGTGGTTCCTTATAGTGCTGAATCGCATCACACCATTGGTGCTGCTGAGCTTGGACTTATGAAGCCTACAGCCACCTTGGTCAATATAGCGCGAGGCGGTATTGTGGACGATGCTGCATTGGCCAAGGCTTTGGTCGAACGTCAAATTGCGGCAGCTGGCTTAGATGTTTTTGAAGGCGAGCCCGCCTTGAATCCAGAATTGCTGAAGGTGCCCAATGTGGTACTGACGCCTCACATTGCCAGCTCAACCATTCAAACTCGATTGGCCATGGCGCAATTGGCTGCTGACAACCTCATTGCCTATCTCACGCAGGGGCATGCTTTGACGCCCCTGAATCACCCACTGTCCAAGGCTTGATTTTGATGGAAGTTTCACTGCTTCAGATTGCAATTGTTTTCGCACTGCTGGGGGTTGCCCTTGCAGCACTGTTTTTAATGTCGAGGCAATTGAAAACTCAAGCCGAGGATGTCAATGCCATGACCCAGCTGTCAGCCAGCGTGCAGGCAGCCAATGAACGTCTTGAACGAGAATTGAGAAATGCAATCAATGAGTCTGCCAGGGGTGGGAGACAAGAGTTGATTCAAACGTTGGGCACGTTTCAGCAAAGCTTGGTCCAACAAAGTGCAGAGGCAACGCGCACGCAAAACAGCCAAATGGACGCATTTGCGCAACAACTGGCGCTGCTGCAAAAAACTCTGTCCGACACACTGACGCTCCAAGTGCAGCAATTGTCCGAGGCCAATGCACGTCGTCTCTCTGAGATGCGCGGAACGCTTGAAACTCAGTTGGCGCAACTGCAACAAAACAATGCCGCCAAGTTGGATGAAATGCGGCAAACCGTTGACGAAAAATTGCAAACGACATTGCAAGCGCGTTTGGGTGAAAGCTTTAAACAAGTGGCCGATCGTTTAGAGCAAGTGCACAAAGGCTTGGGGGAGATGAACACTTTGGCGCAGGGTGTTGGTGACCTGAAGCACTTGCTGACCAATGTCAAAACCAGAGGCATGTTTGGAGAAGCTCAATTGGCTTCTTTGCTAGAACAAGTGATGGCGCCCGATCAATATGCGGCACAACACGCCACGCGGCCCAATAGCAAAAATCGAGTTGATTTCGCCATCAAGCTGCCAGGTCGATCGGATGACGGACAGCCGGTTTGGTTGCCAATTGATGCCAAGTTCCCCAATGAAGATTACGAAAGATTGCTTGAAGCACAATCCAAAGCAGACCCCATTCAAGCAGAACTGTGTAGCAAAGCTTTGGAAGCGCGTGTTCGCTTAGAGGCTAAATCAATATCAGAGAAATATGTGGAACCACCTTACACCACAGATTTCGCCATTCTGTTTTTACCGACAGAAGGCTTGTACGCAGAAGTGTTGCGACGGCCAGGTTTGATTGAATCTTTGCAGCGAGATTTTCGGGTCACCCTTGCAGGGCCAACCACACTCATGGCCATGTTGAATTCTTTGCAAATGGGTTTTAGAACATTGGCTTTGGAAAAACGCTCTAGCGAAGTTTGGCAAGTCTTGGGTGCAGTCAAAACTGAATTTGGAAAGTTTGGCGATGTTTTGGCCAAGGTGAAAGAGCAAACCCAATCTGTTCTGAATACCTTGGACAAAGCCCAAACCCGAAGCAATGTGATGCACCGTGCCTTGCGGCAGGTTGAAGCTTTGCCCGAAGGCCAAGTCCCTGGCCTTTTGCCAAGTGAGGCCGATGCCAATGACGGTGAGGTTCAGTGAAGCGAGAACTCGCACAACTGATCTCGTGTCAGATTTTTTTGCATGCAGCAATGACGGGTATGCGATTGGCCACACCCTTGTTGGCCCTTCAGCAAGGCTACAGTGCCATGGCGGTAGGGGTGTTGCTGGCATTGTTTTCCCTCACGCAAGTTTTTATGGCCATACCAGCGGGACGTTTTACGGATCGACACGGCCTTCGCAAACCCATCCAAATGAGCGTGGCTATTTCCGTGGTTGGTGCACTTGCCGCTGTTTTCTTTCCAGTTTTTCCTGTGTTGTGTTTTGCGGCTCTTTCCACCGGCGCCGCTTCTGGATTCACGGTCATTGCTTTGCAGCGGCATGTTGGCCGCATGTCGCAGGACCCCAATCAACTGAAAGAAACATTCAGTTGGTTAGCCATAGGACCGTCTGTTTCTAACTTCATCGGCCCTTTCTTTGCGGGCTTGTTGATTGATTATGCGGGTGCGGTCCCGGCCAATGCAGAAGGGTTTAGAGCAGCTTTTATCATGGTAGCCATCTTGCCTTTGATCGCTTGGTATTGCATCCGTCTGGTCAAAGAGCAACCCATGGAGCCTGTCGATCCTGAGCATGCCAACGGGCGTGTTTGGGATTTGCTGAAAGACCCTTTGATGCGGCGCTTGTTGTTGGTCAATTGGCTTCTTTCTTCATGCTGGGATGTTCATACTTTTGTGGTTCCCGTGTTGGGGCATGAACGCGGATTTAGTGCTTCTGTGGTGGGAACCATCTTGGGGTCGTTTGCGATTGCCTCTGCGCTCATTCGCTTCATCCTGCCTTGGATCGCTCGAAGACTCCAAGAGTACAGATTGCTAACGGGTGCCATGATTTTGGCGGCAGCCATTTTTGCAATTTATCCATTCTTTGAATTGCCATTTGCCATGGGCGTTTGTTCTGTCTGCTTGGGCTTGGTGTTGGGCGTTGTGCAACCCATGATCATGAGCACCTTGCACCAAATTACACCTGCTCACAGACAAGGCGAGGCACTGGGCTTGCGCATCATGGCTGTCAATGCTTCAAGCGTGGTCATGCCACTTATCTTTGGTGCAGCAGGTGCAGTCGCAGGGATATCAGCAGTTTTCTGGGTGGTTGGTGCCGGTGTTGGAAGTGCTTCCCCCTTGGCTTGGCGGCTTCGACCGCGCAAGTCCCATTAAGGCAGAGTCCCTTATGCAATGGCTTTCATTTCTGATGAGTTAGTCGCTAGGCGCTGGGTAAAAGTTTTTTAATTTCTGTCCACGCTTCTTCTGGTGAATCGACATATTGAAAACAGGCCAAATCACTTTTTGAAATGGTGCCAGAAGTCACCATCCATTCGAAATCAATCAGCCGTTTCCAAAAGCTTGAGCCATACAGCAAGACGGGCGTTGGTTTAACTTTGCGTGTTTGAACCAATGTCAGAATTTCAAACAGTTCGTCTAGAGTGCCAAAGCCACCAGGAAATGCGATGAGTGCTTGCGCGCGCATGGCGAAATGCATTTTGCGCAGTGCGAAGTAATGAAATTTAAAACTGAGATCTGGTGTGACATAGGGGTTTGGCTTTTGTTCATGCGGCAAAGAAATATTCAATGCCACCGAAGGTGCACCAGCCTCCATGGCGCCGCGGTTGGCGGCTTCCATAATGCCAGGCCCACCGCCTGTGCAAATGGTCAGGCGATCTGTTGTTGGCAGACTTTCACATCCTTTTGCAACCAAGCGTGCAAATGATCTGGCAGCTTCGTAGTAGGTATTTGTTTCATCAAAGCGAGCGCTTCCAAAGACCACAATGGTATTTTCTATACCCGCCTGGGCTAAATCAAGCTCAGGTTTGAGTAGTTCCAATTGGAAACGAATGCCTCGTGTCTCAGGTCGACCCAAAAACTCTGGGTCCTTGAAAGCCAACTGATAGGCGTTGGCCGCTTCTTTGGATTCGTGAGGGTCTGCGTTTGATTTCATGCATTCATTGTGAACGATCAAACGTAAATTTCAAAAAAAAAGACCTCCGAAGAGGTCTTGATTGGAAGAGAAAAAATTCTCTAGAGGTTTAGACACGCTTGCGATATTCGCCAGTGCGAGTGTCGATTTCAATTTTGTCGCCTTGGTTGACGAACAAAGGCACAGGTACTTCGAAACCAGTTGCAATTTTGGCGGGCTTCAAAACTTTACCGGACGTGTCGCCTTTGACAGCGGGCTCGGTCCAAGTAATTTCACGCTCAACGCTGGTGGGCAATTCAACTGAAAGAGCCTTGCCATCGTAGAACACCACTTCGACAGACATGCCATCTTCGAGGTAATTCATAGCGTCGCCCATGTTGCCAGACTCAACTTCGTACTGGTTGAATTCTTCGTCCATGAAGACGTACATGGGATCGGCAAAGTAAGAGTAGGTGCACTCTTTTTGGTCCAGAATGACTTGGTCCATTTTGTCGTCGGCTTTGAAGACTACCTCGGTGCCCATGTTGCTAAGCAAAGCTTTGAGCTTCATGCGAACAGTGGCAGCGCCGCGACCGCCTCGGCTGTATTCGGTGCGCAAAACGATCATGGGATCTTTGCCTTGCATGATGACGTTACCGACGCGAATTTCCTGAGCTACTTTCATAAGGTGTCCAATGTT